>CAYVAP010000146.1:3331-8970 GCA_964449365.1 uncultured Bacteroidia bacterium | reverse complement strand
GCACCATGGCCCCGCGTTGCTTGGCGATCTGCACTGCCGCCAGGGTATCAGCGGTCTCTCCACTTTGGCTAATAGCGATTACCACATCGTCGGGATGGATGATGGGATTGCGATAGCGAAATTCGGAAGCGTACTCTACCTCTACTGGTACGCGGGCGTACTCTTCAAACAGATATTCACCTACCAGCCCAGCGTGCCAACTGGTCCCGCAGGCTACGAAGATGAATCGCTTAGCCTCACGCAAAGGTTCATGCAAATCGACTAGCCCCCCCAGCCAAACGCGCTTGTTGGCGGGATCGATGCGGCCTCGCATGCTCTCCTTGATGGAGCGGGGCTGCTCCATGATTTCTTTGAGCATGAAATAGTCATAGCCTCCCTTCTCCAACTCTTCGAGTTCCATCTCGATTTTTTGCAAATAGGGCGTGAGCAGCACATTCTGAATGCTCTTGACAGTATGGCCCTCTGGCGTAATGATGGCCATCTCCTCGTCATTGAGATAGATGACATCTTTGGTATAGCCCACAATGGGGGTCGCATCCGAAGCGATGATGTATTCGCTTTCGCCTAGCCCGATCACGATGGGACTACTCTTGCGCGCCACAATCAACTGGCCCGGCGCATGCTTACTCATCACCACGATACCATAGGCCCCGATCACCTCGTTGAGGGCGAGCCGCATGGCTTCTTCTACCGAGACCTCCTCGGTGGTATAGATCATCTCGATCAATTGTACCAATACCTCGGTGTCAGTGTTGGACTCGAAGATCACCCCCTGCGACTTGAGCTTATCCCTGAGGGTGCTGTAATTTTCGATGATCCCGTTGTGGATCAAGGCAAAATCGCCAGAGGCAGAGAGGTGAGGATGTGCGTTGACATCGTTTGGCTCCCCATGGGTTGCCCAGCGAGTGTGCCCCATGCCTATGGTTGTGGCGCTCCACTCTTCGGCCACGTGGTTTTCCAACTCGCTTACTTTCCCCTGCTTTTTGAAGACATCGATGTTCCCATTGAGCAGAGCCACGCCCGCTGAATCATACCCTCGATATTCGAGGCGCTTGAGGCCCTTGATCAAGATGGGATAAGCCTCCCGATATCCAATGTAGCCGACGATTCCACACATGAATCTAGGTAATTTAGGGTCAGTGAATATAAAATGGGCTGGCCACAAGGTATACTGCCCTGAGGCATTCCATAGGGACAAATACAGCCAATTTCTTACCTGCCTATTGCGGCAAGGTCGAGTAGGTCAATTGCAAGACGGGAGGCTGCGCTTGGTTGCCGGTGCCCGAGAAGATCACCCGATTGATACGAAACTGAGGGGAAATTGATCTTAGGACGATGCCATTGTTCTCATCAGTGCCACTGAGGACCGACTGCGTGTATCTGGTAATCAAGACTCGGTAGCTTCCTTCGCTTGCGCGGTAGGAGATATCCGCGTCAGCTACCGATTGAGCATTGCCTTCGCTGTTCAAGACTAAGTTCCCATCCGCGTCTGAAAGCAAAGCCTGCAATTCGCCAGGGGGTTGGAATCGATTTCCTCCCCCAAAGAACTGCGTACCGACAGGTAAGATCAATTCAGCGCGACTCACGGCCACCTCTCCCAAGCCCTCCAGGTCAGGAAACTCGACCCTCATCTGGATCAGGTTGGTTCCTTGCAAAAATTCCCATTGGGTGAGGGTATCGGGGGTGCCGTGCGCAGTGGCTAGGAGGGTTTCGTCCACATCGGTGCGTACCACCTGATGAAAGCGGGGCGTGGAGCTACCAATCACAAAAGGCTCGACCTTGGCCTGAAATGCGCTGGCGTTGGGCTCGCGCTGACGATAGTAGAGCTCCAACTGGCTCTCCTCGCTGGCTAGCACCATTTGGTAGATCGCACCTGGCTCTTTGTTGAAAAACTCGACCGGGTCTGTGGTAATCACTAGCCCGCGCAGCAGCTCGATGAACCGACTGCGATCGCCTAGCACCTCTGGATCCGCAAACAGGAGCTTTTGTCCCAACTCATCATTCATCCGAAGGCGAAGGCCGCCGACGCCGTTTTCGAATTGTAAAGCGGTAGCCTCGGCTAGTGGCTGGCTCTCGTCGAAGGGCAGGCTGAGTTGGTTGTCGATCAGCTCTGGGTCAGGCAGAGTATCCCCTAGCTCAAACACCCGCAGGGTGAGGGGCTCGCTCACGTTGCCATAAGCCCCGTCGAATCGGAGCTTGAGCACCAAAGAGTCGTAGATCAAATCTTCGGCGGCACCAAAGTTGAGGCCAGAGCGGGCCAAGACCTCCGTGTACGTGGTAGCAGATAGCCTGCCCAGTTGAGGGTCGACATAATTTCCTACTACCTGCCGCTCTGCGCGGTAGGTGTCGATGCTTTCTAATCGCTGAGTGGTGAGCCGAAGTTGCAAGCTATCGGTGTAGCGCATCTCGACAGCGTCTCCGGGAGGGAGAATATTGCCGGCAATGCTTTCGATGGGCTCTTCGCAACCCGCAAAAAGCAGCAAGGCTGCTGGTATCAAATGTACCAGCAGCCTGCTGCGTTTTAGCCTAGAGAAAAAGGTCTGCTCAGGTCGTGAGGTTGGCGTAGAGGTTGTGATACCCCTCCACGTATTGGTCTTTGTCGCTTGCGTCAAAATAAATCTTTTCATCCTGAGTTTGATCGAGATACGCTTCGAGTTGCGCGTCGATGGTCGGATGTCCCTTGGTAACAGCATCGGAAAGCGCGATACCACCTTTGACTACGCCAACGTAATTGTTGCCATCGTAGTTGTCCAGTTGTTCATCGGCGATGCCGTCGATACGCACCTTGTCGAGGTAGTTGTTGGCCAATTCACTCTCGAAGCCGTTGTCATAAACCGTGAACACGGTTTTGGTGCGCTTGAACATCGGGTCATCTTGGTAATGTGTGCGCAAATATAACGGAATACACGACGTCATCCAGTCGTGGCAGTGGATAATGTCTGGCGGCCAGCCGAGCTTCTTCACGGTCTCGATGACTCCCTTACAGAAAAAAATCGAGCGCTCGTCGTTGTCCACGTGAAACTGATCGCTTTTAGGATCGGTCAGCACCGACTTGCGCTTGAAATAGTCCTCATTGTCCAAAAAGTACACCTGCAACTTGGCATTGGGAATAGAGGCAACTTTAATGGTCAGCGGCTTTTCTTCTCCAGCTACGCGGATGTTGATACCGGAAAGACGCACGACCTCATGCAAACGGTTGCGTCGCTCATTGATCACCCCAAATTTTGGCATAAAAATCCGGATCTCGTGACCTCGCTCTTGCAAGCGTTGCGGCAGCAAACGGATCAGGTCCGCAGCTGAGCTCAGCTTGAGGAACGGATCTATTTCCGATGTAACATAGAGAATGCGCAATTTCTTGTTCATATGTCATTCACGATTAAGGGACTCTTTATCCCCCTACCAAGTGTAAGGGTGTATTGATAAACCATCTGCAAAAATATGAAAAACTATTTGCATTGACAATTCAGGTCCTTATATTAACCGCATTTTGCGCCTTCTTGCGCCATTCTACCCATGAAAATCCTGACTAACATCGCAAGCCTACGGCAACATCGCCAGGGCTGGCTAGGCTCCATTGGCTTGGTACCCACCATGGGTGCCCTACACGAAGGCCACGCTGCCTTGGTGCGCCGATCCGTAGCAGAAAATGACCTCACGGTAGTCAGTATCTTTGTTAACCCTACCCAATTTGCTCCCCACGAAGACTTCGAGCGCTACCCTCGCACCTTGGAGCAGGATCAGGCGCTCCTGAGCGAGCTGGGCACCGACTTCATCTTTGCTCCCGCCACCCAAGAAATTTATCCACAAAACACCGCTCAGATCGGATTCACGGTTCGTGACCTCGACAAGGTCCTCGACGGCGCTAGCCGCCCAGGTCACATGAACGGGGTGCTTCAGGTGGTCAATATCCTTTTCAACCTGGTACAGCCGCATCGCGCCTACTTCGGCCTCAAGGACTATCAGCAGCAATTGATCTTGCAGCACATGGTACGAGAGCTTCATCTTCCCGTGCAAATCGTGCCCTGCCCCATCGTGCGCGAGGTAGATGGCCTGGCCATGAGTTCGCGCAACCGCTACCTCACTGCCGAAGAACGGGAGCAGGCCTTGTTTCTTTCTCGCGCCTTGTCGCGGCTCAAGGCACTACGCGGCGAATGGGGAGATATGGACCAGGCCCAAGCTGAGGTATCAGCCCAACTGGCCCAATACCCACTAGTCAAACTTGACTACTTCGAGGTGCTGCGCGGTCAGGATCTCACCCTCCCGGCTACGTGGACCGCAGAGGAATATCACGTGGCATTTTTGGCGGCGTTTCTCGGTAGCACCCGCCTGATCGACAATATGCCATTGTGGGAGTACCCACCGGTTGGTTGATTTACCCGCGACGATATGGTTGCCATCCCATTAACCGACCCATGGTTAAGTCGGCTAAGCGTAACAGGTAAATCAGATAGCCCATGACCATCCCAGCGCCGCTGAGAGCATAGCATAAGATGGTTTCGGAGGCTCCCAAATAATATCCTCCGAGTAGCAAAATTCCACCGCGCCCGATCATCAGGGCCACGTTGTACAGTAATTGTACATCCAAGCGCCGATAGAGATCGATCAGACAGGTGAGGGGGGCCGTGACAAACGTGATAAACCCCCATGGCATCAGCCAACGGGCATAAACGCCTGCGGCTTCCCACTCGGCACCAAGCACAAGCCCTGCCAGCCAGGGTCCAAGCAACATGACGATCACCGTAGGTAGAGCCCCTAGAGCCAGCAACTGACGCGCTGTGCGCCGGGTCACCAAGGTCACCTGGGCTTGGCTTTCGTGCTTGGCTAGGGCTACTTGCCGATAGTAGACTTCCCCAATCGCTCGGCTGACCAGTGCCAATGGCATCATCAATGCACGATAGGCCATGAAGTAGTAGCCATTGACTGCCTGCCCAAAAAACACGGGCAGCAGGTAAAAAGGAAGTTGGCGAGTGAGGGTGTTGAGCCAGCCGGCCCCCACTGACTTGAGGGGAAAATCGCGGTACTCCCGGGCGACCTGCCAAAGCGAAGTCCAAGGAACGTGAACGCTTTTTGATACTCTGATATATGCTAGCCCCAGAATAACCCAAGCTCCCAGCAAGCCCGAGGCCCAGCCCATGAGCAGACCAGAGGCATCGCCCTGCTCCCAGCCCAACCCAATCATGACACCACCCGATATCAGGGCTTGTACCAATTTACTCACCGCCAGGACGCGATAGGTCTCCAAGCGATTGAGCATCATGCGCAGCGGCTGCATGCTGCCCTCGAGCCCCAAACTCAACACCAGCAGCCATTGCCATTCCACCAGGGCCGTAATCGACATCTGCGCCCATAGCCAATCGCCCATTCCCCAGAGGAGTAGCCCCAGCAGAGTCATCATCACCAGATTGACCCCCTGACTGAGCCGCAGCAGCGAACGCGCCCCGTGCATCTTTTCCGGCAACATGATGGCCTGATCCTAGCCACCATCGGCAGCGATCACCAGCGTTTGCACCACCGCCATGAAGACCGCTTGCACCCCAAAGGCTTCAGCGTCATACAGCTGAGTCAGCACGGGAAGCAGAGCCACCCCAATCACCTGCGCCAACACCGAGCCGCTGAGGAGGGTGGCGACACTCCCCCAA
>CAYVAP010000146.1:1274-3321 GCA_964449365.1 uncultured Bacteroidia bacterium | reverse complement strand
TCCTCGTAGGTTGCTTACCCAGTGCTTTATCATCAGTAGGCGGCAATATCGAAGCTATGCGGCACATTTCGGCCACCAGTAAAGAAAGTTCGAAGGTCTCAGTTGAAAGCTCAGCGTTGAAAATACTGGTGCTTAGCGAGTTACGATCCGGCTGACTGGTCAAAAACTTGGCTCCGAATGCACCAATCAAAAGAAAAAGGCACAGATAAAAATATCTGTGCCAGGGAATTTAAAAAGCGATAACTAGATACAAGAAACTCCAAGGGCTTGGAGCTGAATAAGAGCCAAATCAGGCAGGCAGCGTACTCCGAAAACATCGACATCAATCGACCTGACGGCGAGGGTGAATGCGAGGCACGTTGAGTATGCGCTGATTCGCCGGGCATCACGCCAGATTTCCGCCTGTGCTTCATGCTCAAGGATGCTCGCCACACGCAGGTTCCTGCTCAAGCTAGCATCAAAAGAGATAGAGCTACCCAATGCAGTATGTGGAAGGCGCGTAGAGGCATGACGCGGCAATGCAAAATTGCAAAAGAAAGAATGGTCAGATAAGCTCAATTAATTTAGACTACCTGAACGATTCAAATCTAGGATAAATGCCATAGTTTTCCTGCACCCGCGCGAGGATACGTAATGTTTTGGTGAAAATTGTCTCCCTCCTCCCTCCTCCGCCGTTGATCCAACTACGCTGTTGAGGCCCTTTGAGGGTTTTTTCTTCAAAAATCTGAGACTCAATCTCGCGAGGCAATGTTAGAATTTCAGGGATCCACATCTCACCTATATGAACGGCTAGGGGTATCAGGGAAATGAGGTATCAGGGTATCAGGTACTTTGGCCAGCCCCCCACATATTGGCTCACTCAGTGGCCGCCCAAGCGGCTATCTTTCCTTTCATCAAAGATTGAGCAGCATGCTGATCCCGGCACTAGGCCGCAGCAAAGGCTCTGCAAACTGAGGCCCCAACAGGGCACTGCCACCTAGGTCTACTTCGAAGATTTTCCAGAAGCGCAGTGCCACTGAAGTACTCAGGGTGGCGTAGTAGTGATCCACCGGGCCATCGATAGAGCCACGACGCTGCTGCCCTACCCCAACGCCCATGCGCCACCATTCCCACCAGGTCATGCTGGCTTCTAATTCCTGAAACTCATACGATTCGAAGGTGGGATACGGCCCTGGATTGGTGTCTCTTCCAAACAGATCATAGCCGACGTAGGTCTGCTGGTAGCGAAGCGACAATACTTGAGCGCGCTTCAGGTTTCGCTTGCCAGTTTGGGGATTGGGCTGCCGGGGGGCACGACTCAACCGATTGAAGCGCCAGCCCATCTGCACAAACCACTGATCGCGGTACAGGTGGGGCAAAGCCTCCTCAAACGCTTCTTTGCTCAGAGGTGGAAGCAGCAGCGCTGCTGATGCGCCAGCCTTTATCTGCAACCGGGGATGACGCACGGCCGATTGATGCCAGTGCGCGAGAGTTTGATATTCTTCTGCTTTGCGGGCGATCAGTTTTTCCGGGCGACGAATGATGCGGGGCACCAGGGCATCGCCCGCTTTGTCGACTTGCCCCATGTATCGACGCAATTGCCTGCGACTCAGTTCAGCCATTTTTATCCGTCGCAGGTGATCGCTCAGTTGGTTGGCCCTGCTCTCAGCCGCTTCAGCCGCCGCTAGGTCTTTGGTCAATACCTTGAGCTGCCGCTGTAACTCTCGTCGCTCGCTGCCTCGGCAGCTTCGATCGAGGGCCTGGTCCAGGTGGTAAATCTGGATCAAATCTCCTTGGTCGATTTCAGTAACATTGCGACGAATGATGCTTCGTAAAATATGGTAGGTCTCGCTTCGAATTTGCGCGCAGGCTTCCTCCTTGTGAACCACCGCCATCTCATATTCATCTCTGGCTAATCCTCGGGGGGTTGATGCTTCTTCTCGCCATTCGCCGGCTGCCCGCACCCGATCATAGTCGTGCAGGGGCGTCAGCCCAGAGCCAAAGATGAGGGGTACGCCCATCAGATTTTCGAGGTAAAAGTACACTTTCTGCCGATCCAGCACACTTT
>CAYVAP010000146.1:0-1264 GCA_964449365.1 uncultured Bacteroidia bacterium | reverse complement strand
GATCCATCAACTTGCGGGTCACCTCGACATACATCACATAGCGCCCCCCCTCAGTATCGTAAAAAATAGTTGAGGCTTCGCCCAAGTCATGCTGCAGGCGATAGCGATACCTGCGGCGAGATACCCGCCGCAGGTATTCTTCTGCAGCGAGATACCCATCGCTCTGGGGCATCAGATCATGAAAGAGCGCTGCGCTCGACGAGGTGAAGGTGTGCTTGAGCAAATTGGAGCGAACGGTTGCTTTTTCGGATTCTGCCTGCTGCTCAGACCCAAGTAGCAGCAACAGATCCGAAAAACTCTGGATCGTGACCAAGGCACTGCGTTGAATTTCTGCCACTCGCGCTGGCGTCAATGGCTCTCCCATTTGTGCCAGAGAAAATGGATAAGCGAATAGCCAAAAACTCGCGAAGAGTAACATTTTGTGCATAAATCTGGGGAGTTGGAAGATCAGCGTGAAAAGGCAATTTGCCATGATAAAGATCTTTTTTTGCACCCGAAAGATGCACATCTTTGATCTTTCTCCTCAATTAAAAAGGTAAACTTGGCAGAATAGCTAGCCCATCAAAAAAATCTCCTCTGATCATTTTGTTCAGAGGAGAATCAATCATTTAGGGGCAGGCTCAGTAGCTTTCCCGTTATAAGAAACGGAACATAGGACCGCCGTAAACTGCGGCTTCAGCCAATTCTTCTTCGATGCGCAGCAGTTGGTTGTACTTCGCAATCCGATCCGAGCGGCTGGCAGATCCCGTTTTGATCTGTCCGCTATTGAGGGCTACCGCCAGATCTGCGATGGTCGTATCCTCGGATTCTCCCGAGCGGTGGCTGATGATGTTGGTGTAGCCGTGGCGCGTAGCCAAATTCACCGCTTCGATGGTCTCGGTCAGCGAGCCAATCTGGTTTACCTTTACCAAAATGGAGTTGGCCGCTCCCAGCTCGATGCCCTTCTTGAGAAAGTTGACGTTGGTTAAGAACAGGTCGTCGCCGACCAACTGTACCTTGTCGCCGATGGCTTGGGTCAGCAGTTGCCAGCCTTCCCAGTCATTTTCGTCGCACCCATCCTCAATCGAAACGATGGGGTAGCGGTTGGTCCAGTCTTTCCACATATCGACGATCTCGCTGCTGCTAAGTTCATCGCCGGTGGAGTGGCGCATGACATACTTGCCTTTGTCTTTATCCCAGATTTCAGAGCTTGCCACATCCAGGGCAAGGTGAATGTCTTCACCGGGTTTGTACCCGGCCTTTTCGATGGCTTCCAGAATGACCT
>CAYVAP010000145.1:0-9000 GCA_964449365.1 uncultured Bacteroidia bacterium | reverse complement strand
CGAACGACAATAAGTTATGGACCATGTGTTGGGATCGGGGGATGTCAAAATCGAGCTGATCTAGCGAGAGATCCTTTTGCTTACCACCGCGCTTTTGGGCGTGGCAATGGTGAGCATAGTTGATCAAAATCTGACGCATGGCCCGCGCAGCTACGTGGAAGAAATGCGCCCGATTTTGGAAGTTGACAGAGCTTTGGTCCACCAACTTGAGATAAGCCTCATGCACCAGGGCTGTGGTGTTCATGGTTTCGAGGCCAAAAGACTGCCAACGCACCCGCCGGGCGACCTGACGTAGCTCTTGGTAGACGTAAGGGAAAAGATCATTGAAGGCAGTCGCGTCTCCCGCTTCCAGGGACTTGAGCTTCCGGGTGATGACATCCTGGGATAGTTTCATTCAGCAATCACTTGTCGATCAGCACACGTTGTACTGCGACGCCTTGCTGCGTTTGGAGTTTGACGACATACAGGCCCCTCGATACTCCCTGCAACGACAGCGCGCAGACATTCTCCCCGGGCAGAAGAGACCAGGCTTGTTGATGGACCATCTGCCCCTGTAAGTTCCATACGCTCAGCGTAGCCGATTGCGTATATGAAATAGAAAATGATACCCGAAAATTTCCGGCGTTCGGGTTGGGAAAGATCGTGATTGGCGTCGAAGAGAGCAAATCTTCGATGCCGACTACATCGATCAGGCTGGGCAGCAATTGGGTGAGCGTCGTCGGAGGGCAAGCCTGCGAGCAGGGGAGCAACTCCGGAGTAAAGATACGAGGGAGCTCCAGGTTGGGGGCCACGACCCAAGGCATCGCTCGGGTCAAGTCGAGCTGAGCGTTGCACACATGCCACGCAGTCAGGTTGCGCAAGCTGCTGAGCGCCTGGGGGGTCGGAGATTGATCGTCGTAGGTGCCAAGCATGCAGATGCCTGCGGTGCTTTGCGAACTGAGGCACAAGTGATCGCCGATGGCCTGATACCCACCGCGATGCCCTTCGTAGAGGTTGCCTTCAGGATCGATGAGCCAGTTGTACCCGATATCGCAGCGCTCCAGGACTTTGTGATCGTAGTACCAAAGGGCCAGCACCGTGGCCGCCCAGTTGGGGCTTTGATTTTCGGTGGTAGAGTGGTGTACCACCAGGTGCGTGATGGGGGCGTACTGAGGAGTAGAGCAACCATTAGCATAATACGCCTCGGCATCTGGTGCCCGCCATGCCTCGCGACCGATATAGGGAGGAATGGAGTCGCAGCTACTATGAAATAAGGTACGGAGGCGCTTGCGGGGCAGCAGCGCAGGCTGCGGAAAATCCGTCAGCGAGATCACGTGCATCTTCAGCCCATGAATCGCAATGAAGGGAAACTGATCAGAATTTTGGAAGAAAAACAAGCTGTATTGGTAGCGACTAGCTCCCTCAGGCGCAGTCACCATGTTACCGATCCAGTGGTTGGGGCCTTTGATATCAGGGTAGCAAGTGGTCAGTTCTTGCCAAGGGGCCCAACCACCATGGGCAAACCCAAACCGCACCTGTACCCGCAAGATGCTCCCCTCGGGATAGCTCCAGTTGACCTCCGGGGCCAACGCCACGAAATGTTCACCGGGTTTCTGATGCAGAGACTGTGGGGTGGACTCCACCACGGTAGGTTGGTCGATCCGCATCGATTCTAGGCCCTGATCGGTGGACAGGAGGTTTTGAGCAACGGGGAAATGGGGGGCATTAGCGAAGTCAAAGTGATCTAGGTAATACTCCTGATGCTCTGACTGCGCCCAGGCGGGGAGGCAGCCCAGTAGCACGAAGCCCATCACTAGCCAAGGGGAGAAAGTACTTTTGATCGTTATTGCCATCTTGTGGGGGAAGATAAAGAATTCAACTGTAAATAGTTAGTCGCTTTTCGTGCCAGAATATCAACCTGCACAAAGCATCATGGCCCTGTGAACCCTATCCGCTACTCAGGACGGGTAAGCGAGGAATAAATTCATGCGAAAAAATCCATTAGTGCTTCGCATTCGAAATTCGTAATCAATAATTCGTCATTGAGAGTAAAGATAGCCGCTGGGCACGGCCACTGAGTGAGCCAACATGAACGGTAGATAAATGCTGTACCTGACCACCTTACACCCTTATTCCCTTATACCCCTAACCGTTCATATAGGTGAGATTCGTCAATAATTAGATAAAATCAGCGTCATTGAGCCAAGGATCCAGCATCTAAGCGCCCTGCCGCAAGTGGTGGCGCAGTGCCCGCCCAAGGTCGGGCGGGGCGCGCGTAGGCGAGGCACCCACGCGATCCAGGCTACATGGCTAGTGCTGAGGGTAACAAATCATAGACTGAGATGCAAGGTGAGTAGTTGCACAGTAAAAATGGAAATTTCGCAAAATCGACTCATCTCAGGCCCAGCTTCCAACGTTGGAGAAGAGTAGAAATCGCTCACTGCATGAGAAATGCACCATCACCTTTCGTCCACCCAGTCATCTTGCTATGCTCAAGCCTACCTTTTTCCTTCTCCTGATGCTACTGCTGCGTTTGGCTCCAGCCCAGACCTTCGACCGGGCCAAAATGGATAGCCTTCTCGACCGCATCGAAGCCCATGATCGAGGCATGGGTAGCTTATCTATCTTCCAAACGGACACGCTGGCCTATCATCGCGCCATAGGCTACGCCGATCGCCAGCTCGAGATCAAAGCCACGCCAGACACGCGCTACCGCACTGGCTCCACCAGTAAGCCCTTTACCGCGACGCTGATCCTACTACTAGTCGAAGAAGGCAGCCTGACCCTCGACACCAAGCTAGCGACATTTTTTGCGGACCTGCCCAACGCCGAGGCCATCACCATCGAGCACCTGCTGCGCCATCGCTCGGGCGTGTTCAATTATACCAACGCCGAAAGCTACCCCGGTTACATGGAGCAGCCCATCACCCGCGCGGCCCTGCTCGACACCTTTCGCAGCCAGGCACCTATCTTCGAGCCAGGCGAGCGCTACCAATATTCCAACACCAACTACACCCTGCTGACCTTCATCGCCGAAGATCTCACTGGAGAATCCTTTCCCAACCTGCTGCGTCAGCGCATCCTGGCCCCCCTGAGCCTACAAAATACCTACTACGGCGGCCCCATTGCCCCCACCGAAAATGAAGCCCGCTCCTACCGCAAGCTGGAGCAGTGGGAGCGCGCCTCTGAGACGGATATGAGTGTGCCACGCGGAGCGGGGGCGATGGTTTCGACTGCCGATGACCTCAATCGCTTCTTTAGCGCCTTACTCGAAGGCGAATTACTCGCCGATAGCACAGTGGCTCAGATGACCACCTTCCAGGATGGCTATGGGCTGGGGCTGATCACCGTCCCCTTTTACCAGCGTAAAGCCTATGGGCACAGCGGCGGTATCGACGGCTTTCAGAGCATCGCGAGCTATTTTCCCTCAGAAAGGGTGGCCGTGACCTATCTGAGCAACGGCGTGGTGATGCCCCTCAACGATATCATCATCGGGGTGCTGAGCATCTACTTTGGGCGAGACTACGACCTGCCTGACTTCACGCCCACCATGGAGTTATCCGCAGAGCAATTGGATCGCTTGGTGGGGGTGTACACCAGCCCTTCCTTTCCCCTGGATGTGACCATCACCCGGGAAGACGGTGTGCTCAAAGGGCAGGCTACCGGGCAGCCCAAGTTTCCCCTCGAAGCGGTGGAGGCATACCGCTTCAAGTTTGAGCAGGCGGGCTTAGAGTTGGAATTTGCCCCGCAAAAAGACGAGATGACCCTGCGCCAAGGCGGTGGCACCTACGTGCTGACCCGCAAGCAAGACTAATAGCGCCTGGCTCTATGCTTCGCGCGCAAAATCCGTCTTGCCGCCCGACTTGGCCATCAGCTTGGTCTCCTGGATCACAATGTCCTGCGAAAAAGCCTTGCACATGTCGTAGATGGTGAGCGCAGCGACACTAGCCCCCGTCAGCGCCTCCATCTCGACGCCCGTCTTACCCGTCATCGACACGGTACAGCGGATGTTGATCGTGCGTGGCTCTTGTAGCTCTAGCTGAAAGTGGATCTTTTCGATGGGCAACGGGTGGCACAGCGGAATCAGTTGGCTGGTCTGCTTGACGGCCATGGTACCGGCGATGATGGCTGTTTGCAGCACGGGGCCTTTTTTGGTCTGTAATTCTTGCTCGTCCCTAAACTGCGCCCAGACCACCTGGGGCAAAACAACCAAACTCTGCGCCGTAGCTTCGCGGCGGGTGCTGGCTTTGGCTCCGACATCTACCATGCCGGGAGTGCCTTTCTCGTCTAGGTGGGTGAATGACATATTTCAGTGGACAGTGATCAGGGAACAGTGATCAGTGATCAATGATCAATGAACAGTGAGCAGGGAGCAATGAGCAGGGAGCAGGGAACAATGAACAGTGATCAATGATCAGTACAGATGAATCACGAATCACGAATCACGAACCTAATTTACCTTGATCAATCCCTCCATCCGATACTGTCCGATGTTCACGTCTTGATTGCTTTGTCGCGACTTGAAGTCATAGTCGATGTGGAGGCCGTGATACTCGGGGGCGACCCGCAGGTAGGTGTTGAGCGAAACGCCCAAACTCGGGTCGTAGAGGTCGATCACCTGAAGCAGGAACCGCGCCAGGTCATAGCCTTGAATCGCGGTTTCGGAGGGCGGGAGATGATACTCTTGCAAGTAGCGATTGTAAAAATCTCGGTAAATATACGACTGAGTCATGACCAGATGCGAGGTAGTGAATAGCAGCGAGTAGCGCTCCTTGATCTCGCGGTTGAGGGTGTTGTAGCGCGAGCGAAAGTGGGGCGAGCCCATCACGACCACATTTTTGTTGCGCTGCCGCAAGAGATTGATGATCAAGCCTGCGGCTTCTTCTTTGCCCATCAATGGAATATAGACCCCTACCCCGCTACCATCATTGACGATGCGGCGCACCAGATCCGGAATTTGCCGGACGGCCGCCTCATACTCAGCGGAAATCAACAGGGTATCGATGGTCCCTCCCAGATCGTTGAAGGTGGTCACAAAGCCCAAGGCCAGATCAGCCGTACCGGGCTCTTCATCCGAAAATACCGCCACGCGGGTCAACCCCTCGTGGTACCAGGCGTGCTCGGCCAGTCTTGCGCCATGGGTGTAGGCCGCAGGGTGAGCGAGAAAGGTATAGCTCTTGTCCTGCACGAGTTGCTCGCTGGCGCTCAGCGGTACCACCTGCGGAATCTCTCGCTCTTCGGCCCAGTCCGAGAGGAGCCGCGACTCCGAATTGTAGAGGTCCCCCACCACGAGGGTAGGTTGGAGCGAGTCTAGGCTGCCAATGATGCGGCGCAGCTCACTGGTGTCGTGGCGGCTATCGTAAGCCCGAAAAAACACCTGCTTGTCGACCGAGTCGGCGTATTCTTCTACCCCTAGGCGAAAGCCCTCATAAAACTCCAACCCGATAGCGCTCCCTTCGGGCAGGCGTTGGTTGAAAATAGCATGCTGGCTGTCCCAATAAAACGGCATCACCAGGGCTAGCCGTGCGATATGTGGCTCGAATACTTCCCGCAGGGGCTCATCATCTAGCTCCTCGAAGAGCTGATCGAGAAAAGAAGATGGCTCCGCGCCCCTCGCAAGGTAGTCCTGATAACGACCTTGGGCAGCCTGTGCCCCTTGGGCATCGCCCTGCGCCAGGCGAAAGAGCCATGGCTCCAAAACCACTACCCTGAGGGCATCGGGCGTCTTGTCATAAAGAATGTTCCATTCTTCTGCGGTAAACTCCGCCTGCTCAAATAGCTGCTGCTGTACCTGCGCACGAATATCCTCGGCCACGCGCTCATTCTGGGTGTCCGAGGCCAGCGCTAGCATATCGGCCAGCACCCGGATCTGCGCAGTGACCCCTGCGCGGTCCAGGTCCATCAGCAGCATATGATAGCGAGCCTCTTCCACGTAAGCTGAGCGCGGATAGTCTCTGATCAAGCTGCGAAAGCGATCCTTAGCCACGTCTTGATAATCGGCGTAGTAGCCAGCCAGCCCGGCCAGGTAGATCGAGACGGTTTGGGCCCGGTGCCAGTCGCGGTCGGCAGCCAGCGTAAAAGCATCGAGCGCTTCGACGTATTTGCGCGCGCGGAGTAGCTGCTTACCCTGCTCGACCAGCTGCTCTGCTTCCTGATCGATGGCCACCTCTACCGCAGGCCGAAATAAGGCACAAGCCGGTAGCAGCCAGAGGATGCTCAAAAGGGGAATCAATCGCTTCATAAAATCAATAGGGGGCTTCAAAAAAAATTCGAAATTCGGGATCAATGGCTTGCCCAATATACGCAAAAGTCCTGCCGCATCGGCGCAACCAAGCAGGAAAGCACATATTCTATTTCAGTCATATCAGAAAAATTGCGTTGGTCGAGACCTTATACCTTGGTACATTTCATAGTTGTTATCCAGAGATGCTGCGAGGGTTGCAGGGAATAAACGTAGCAATGTACTTAGAAGGAAATCTCATACGGCTCAGACCGCTTGCTTTGCGAGAGCGTCCCCGTTTCTTCAACTGGGCGACCAAAAGCGCCGCCACACAGTTTTGGTACGGTGAGTTGTACGGCGACGATATTCCCTCCTACGTGGTGTTCAAGTTAGAATGGCCCGACTACTATTTCACCGGGGAGAAGCCCGAGAAAGGGCGCTGCTTTGCCATCGAGCATCAGGGACAACCCATCGGCCAGGTCAACTACAACGAGATTCACCGCTACGACCGCTCCACTGAGCTCGACATCATCATTGCCAGGCAAGAGCATCATGGACATGGCTACGGGACCGAGGCCATCCAGTTGCTCACTCACTACCTCTTTACCCAAATGGCCGTGCGGCGCTGCCGCGTCGAGGCCGTCCCGGCCAACCCTCGCGCCATTCGCGCCTATGAGAAAGCCGGTTACCAACGCAGCTACACCTACATCCGCGGAGGCATCGAGTGGCACGTGATGGAAACCCTGGCCGATCCGGTACCCGCAACCAACCGCGGGGCTCCCATCCAGCCTCAGTGCAATGGCAGATTGCTCACCTGATCGAGCTTAGCTACTGACCTTCCACACTACCCCCACATAGAAGGTCCGCCGCGAAAAAGGCTGCCACCCCGTGATGGCTCCGTAATCCTCTCGGTACCGTGGCTCGCTGGGATTGGGATGGTTGAGGGCGTTGGCTAGGTTGGCAAAAAAGATGAAGCTGCCCCAGTCAGTAGGGCGGTAGTAGCTGTAGCCCAAAGTCAGGTTGTGGTAGTTGTCCATGCGGCGCGTGTGGATGGCATCGGGCCACTATGCCGTGCAAGAGGCTGTCGTCGCTTTCAGGGGCGATCCAGTCGGTCTGATAAGCCGGACCAGTGGGGCCATGGGCCAGCAACACTTGGTTGAACACAAAGATGCCAAGCAGCACCAGGCTGCTGATGAGGGCGGTGAGGTTGAGTTGCTTGTTCATGTCAATTGTTGATTGGGTGATTTGGTGAGTGATTGATTTGGTGAGTGGTTGAGTTGGTGAGTAGTTGATTGGGTGAGTGGTTGATTGGGTGAATGGTTGATTTGGTGAGTGATTGATTTGGTGAGTGGTTGATTTGGTGAGTGGGTGATTGGGTGAGTGGTTGATGAGTTGAAGATTTCGCACACCACTCCCGGGCACGGCGGAGCGATCCACTGTGAGGTAGCAGGATGGCAGCGCGCACGCTGCGCGCAGGTCAGGCGATGCCAGGCTGCGAATGGTCATTCGCAGGTCAACTGCTTCTCCACGGGTAGCAGCGATTGGCCACTTCCCGATTTCGAATGCCGAATTCCCAATTCCGAATTATTCTTCCCCCGGATTGATGTAGCTGCGCAGGGCTTCCACGTACTGCTCGAAGGCGTCTAGCCCGTGATCAGTCAACTCCACGGAGGTGTGTTGGTAGTTGTTTTTGAAACCTTTGGTAACGGTCAAGTAACCGGCCTCCTCCAGTTTGTTGAGCTGAATGCTCACGTTGCCAGGGTTGGCTTGAGTGAGGCCCTTCAATTCTTTGAAATCACTGACCCGATGCTTGACCAAGTGGGACATGATGGTCAGCCTCAATTGAGAATGTAGCAATGGGTCAAGATCTTGGTACACTGTGGGAGTTGGGAGTTTTGGGTTTTGGGTTGGGGGTTTGGGTTGGGAGTTTTGGGTTTTGGGTTTTGGGTTTTGGGGGTTATGGGTTACAGGTTGAAAGTGGACACGCACGTCATAACTTTTCACTTTCAACTTTTCACTTCCCACTTTTCACTTTTCACTTTTCACTTTCAACTCTTCCTCCCCTCCCTCTGTCGCCGCTGATGGGCACGGTACAGGATCGCACCGGGTAGAGCCACCGCCAGTAAATTGATGCTCATGAGCAAAAGTGGTTGGTATTCATAAGGAAGCCAAAAACCTGCAATGCCTGCGGCATTGGCTCCCAAACCTGCCCAGAAAAGAACGTTGGCGCGCAGGGCTGCGCCTGAGAGCGACAAGCTGATGCCCAGCAGAATCAAGATTACGGGAATCTGACTGCTGCCTAGTACGCTCCAAAGAAAAAAACCGATGATCATCATGTTGAGGCTGGTGGTGAGCCACAGGTTGCGAATCAGGGTGCCGACCAGATTTTGGGGACGGGCCGCCTGCTGGCGGTGAAACAAGAAGTAGGAAGCCACCCCGGCCACGGGCACCAGCAGCCACGGCACGAAAGAAAGCCCCATGTTGTCAGCTTGAATCAACACGAATTGCATCCCCGCCGCCACCGCCACGATTACCCCCCAGTAGAGGTAGATGGTGCCGTTTTCTTCGTGACGCTCGCGGGCTTCCTGGATCACCTCAGTAATGAGGGCGAGGCTTTGTTGGGGGGTCATCATAGAAAGGCGGAATTGGAAATTCGTAATTTTGTCGAGACTCAGGTGTCAGCAGTTTGGCTAATGGCTCGACCTGGATTAGGGAGTTTTTCCTCTTAAGTTGTTGCAAACATAATATAGTTAATTTTATTAACCAAATAAATTCTTGATTTTTTGCTGATTGTCCCTGCT
>CAYVAP010000144.1:0-9007 GCA_964449365.1 uncultured Bacteroidia bacterium | reverse complement strand
AGCATCGTGGCAGTCTTGGTCAAAGAGTATCGAGACGGCGAATTGATCGGCACAGTCATCCGCGATATGACCCTGGTGGTGCTAGATTGCAACAATGAGAACCCCATCATCGATCCGCCTAGCAACGTACTACCTAGCAACTCGCTCAATGGCAGTACCTTTTCGGTGTGCATTGGCCAAACGCTCAACTTCGAGATCACTGGTAATGATCCTGACGGTGGCCCCATTACGGTAGAGAGCAACTTGCCCCAAGCCACGCCTGTACCACCTGCGGTCTATTCTCAGTCCGTCAACGGCAGCAACTTTACCATCCAGTTCAACTGGACTCCCAGCCCCGGCGACGAGGGCATCTACTTCTTCAACGTCCGGGCCAATGACGATGACTGCCCCTACATCGGAGAGGCATCGGTGGGCTATCGCATCATCGTCAGCTCGGGGCAGATTCTGCCCGACCAAAATATTCTGGTCTGTCCCACTGATACGGCTCCCATCCAAGTGCAAGCTACGGGCTATGATCCGGCGATCGCCTACGACAGCATCCGATGGCTGCCAGACACGGGTCTCTCCAACGCTGCGGTCCACAACCCGATCATCGACCCGACCTCACAGGCCGAATACCTAGTCGTGCTCTACCCCAGTGGCCCTGGAAATTGCCCCGTCATCGAGCGAGTCGTCATTCAGCCCGATGACCTGATCGAGTTGGCCGATGACACCCTGAGCATCTGTAGAGGCGACACCGTCCTGCTGGATCCCAGCCTGCTGAGCAGCGGCAATGCCTCCTGGGACTGGACCCCTGACAGTACGCTGAGTAGTGGCTTGACACAAATGCCCAGCGCCTTTCCAGATACCACGACGGTGTATACCGTGATTGCCACCACCACCCTGTGTCAGTATCAGGCAGATATTCGGGTGGAGGTGCTCAATCCTCCCACCTTGGATCCACAGGGCGACGCGCTGCTCTGCAACGGCGATACGCTCACCCTCAATGCGACGGGGAGCAACCTGGATGGCCTGACCCCGACCTGGTCGCCTTCGACCTACATCAGCGATCCCAATTCATTCGTTACGGAGGTTTTTCCCTTTGACACCACCGTTTATACCGTAACGGTAGGCAATCAGTGCGATACCGTCTCCGAGTCGATCGAGGTGCAAGTCGTGCCGCTGCTCTCGCTCAATTCTAGCAGCGAAGACATACTCTGCAACGGTGAAAGCAACGGCCAAATCGAGGTCATCCCCATTGGCGGCTCGCAGAGTGGCCTTACCTACAGTTGGGCCCCCAACGTGAGCACCACCAATATCGCCGACAGCTTGCCTGCGGGCAGCTACTCGGTAGTGGTGCAGGATGCCGCAGGCTGCGTCGATA
Source organism: uncultured Bacteroidia bacterium (assembly GCA_964449365.1). Classification (GTDB taxonomy): domain Bacteria; phylum Bacteroidota; class Bacteroidia; order J057; family J057; genus CAYVAP01. Next base: position 7,644 of record CAYVAP010000144.1, on the reverse strand, counting down.
CCCTCACCGCTAGCGTAGATGAGCCGCCGAGTCTGGTGGCCCAGGTCGACTCCATCCAAATGATCAACTGCTTTGGCCAAAGCAATGGGCAGGTGATCGTTTCGGCAACCGGGGGGACGGGCGATTACAGCTATTCGCTCGATGGCAGCACCTACTTTTTGAATTCGACCTTTTTCAACTTGCCGGCGGGCACCTACACAGTCTTTGTGCAGGATGAGAACGGCTGCATCGACGATACCCAGCAGGCGGTAGTAACGGAGCCGACAGCTCCTATCGGCTTGCAGTTGATCTCGGTAGTCAATGCCAACTGCAACACGCCCCTGGGCGAAATCCTGGTACAGGCTTCGGGAGGCACTCCTGGCTACACCTTCACCATCGATGGCAATCCTGCGGGTTCTCCTCTGTTTCAGGGGCTACTGCCGGGTAATTACTTCATCGAGGTGGTCGACACCAACGGCTGCAATACTGCCCTCAATGTGCCGGTGGTCGAATTTTCCGACCCACGGCTCGATCTTCTCAGTCAAGACAATCCCGCATGCTACGGCGACAGCACGGGCAGCGTCTTGGTAGCCGTCAACGATGGGCTGCCTCCTTACGACATCGATGGTGGCGGGGGCTTGCTGCCGGATACTACCCTGGCGGCTCCGGATACCTTTGCCTTCAGCGGCCTACCGGCTGGCAGCTACACGGTTACCCTCACCGATGCCAACAACTGCCAGTTTACCTTGACTTTTGTCTTGGGCAACCCCGACTCGCTATTTGCCAACGTGAGCCTGATCCAGATTCCGCTCTGCTCTTACACCGCTGACGGAGTAGCCCTGATGCAAGGACAAGGAGGGACCGAACCACTGCTCTATGCGCTGAATGGAGGTCCCCTCGATACGGTCAACGTCTTCACCGACCTAGCGGCCAATACCCCTTATACCCTTACTCTAGTCGATTCACTAGGGTGCCAGGTAGATCAGACCGTGTCGATCCAGGGGCCACCGCCGCTGCAAATGTTTCCTACGGTGGACACCGTGAGCTGCCCCGGAGGGGCAGACGGCAGTGTGACCATCCAGGCACAAGGGGGAAATCCCGACTACGAATACAGCATTGACGATCAGCCCTTTGGCAATCCCCTGCCTTTTGGCGATGACTCAGTCTTCATCAATCTGCTGGCTGGCTCATACGAGATCCTGGTCCAGGATGACAATGGCTGCCGCGACTCCATCGACGTGCGGATCCCTGAGCCCGACCCACTGAGCGTGTCGCCGCTGACGGTCTCCGACGTAGACTGTTTTGGGGCGGCCACCGGCTCCATTGATCTGATAGGAGCCGGGGGGACTCCTCCCTACCGCTATGCGGTCAACTTTGGTCCGTTTGACTTCGTCAATACGATCCCGGGATTGCGCCAGGGCGATTACACCGTGATCATGCGAGATGCCAATGGCTGTACCATCGATACCACCGTCAGCATCGATCAGCCTGCTCGCCTTACGGGTAGCATCACTTCCCAACCCGTGATTTGCTACGGCGACTCCAACGGGGTGGCGCAAGTGTTCATGCAAGGGGGCACTCCTCCCTATCGCTACCTATGGTCCAACGGAGCCATGACCCAGCAGGTCTTCAACTTGCCCCCGGGCAATCCGCAGGTTTTGATCACTGACGAAAATGACTGCCAATATGCCATCAGCACGGAGATTTTGGAGCCTCCCCAGATGCAGTTCGATACCACTGGCTCGACCGATGCGTCTTGCTTTGGTCTGATCGATGGTACCCTGATCGCTTCGGCCTCTGGAGGAACGGATACCTTGAGCTACGAGTGGAGCAATGGGAGCACAGACACCTTTCAGGTGGTAGGGGTCGGCGTGTACGACATCGTGGTGACCGATGGCAATGGCTGTACCATCGAAGATACCCTGGAGGTAGGGGAGCCGCCCGAGATCGTAATTGATATTTTGGCTAGGCAGGCGGCCTCTTGTGGCGCGCCTACGGGCGAAGTGTTGGTGGAAGCTACGGGTGGCTTCGGGGGCTATACGTACCAGTGGGAGACCGATCCGCCACAGATAGGCCCCCAGGCGACGGGGCTTTTTGGAGGGCCGGATTTTGTCTACACCGTGCGGGTGCGAGATGAAGAAGGCTGCGAAAACACCCTCGATGTGGGCGTGGGCTTGATCGAAGAGCCCACCGCAGACTTTGAGCATAGCTTTGCCCCGCTCGATACCATCCTGCTACCCGAAGAAGGGGTGCAATTCATCAACCGCTCGCGCGGTGGGGTGGCCTACCTCTGGAGCTTTGGCGACGGTGGCCTCTCCAATGAGGTACACCCAGACCACATCTACCGCTCGCCGGGTACCTACACCATCAAGCTGATCTCGATCGACGATGGCTTTGCCTGCCCTGATACCACCGAGCAAACTCTGGTGCTGCTACCGCCCGGTGCGATTTATGTGCCCAACGTGTTTACCCCCAACGGCGATGGCAACAATGAAGGCTGGTCGCCGGTAGGGATCGGGGTCGTCCGGGTCGAATCTCGCCTCTACACCCGCTGGGGCGACCTCATCACGACCCTCAACAGCATGGATGAGAAGTGGTATGGTGAGTTGCCCAACAATCAAGTAGCTCCCGAGGGGGTCTATGTCTACGTAGTCCGCGCCGTGCTCAACAATGGCCGTGAGTTCATGGACGTGGGCACGGTCACGCTGGTGCGATAATCTTGCTGATCATCGCTGCAAAAGCTGTGAAATAAGTGTAAATATTTTTACATTAAAGTTTTCTACTTCCTTCCGACCCTGACCCGTTTGCGTAGCGGGCAGGGTTTTTTCTTGTAGGCCATCTGCCTGGCGGGGTAAAAAAAGTTTGGTACCTTCGCATCATCATCGAGAAGTCGGTGAAACCTCTGCCCCACCGAATGCTATTCGCCGTATGTACCCTCGCCTCAGTGATCTGATCAATGACCTTACGGGCCTGAACTTGCGTCTGCCCATTCAGAGTTTTGGCTTCTTCGTGGCCATTGCCTTCATGGTGGCCTATTGGGTGCTGACCCATGAGATCAAGCGTAAGCAAAGCCAGGGCCTTTTCAAAACCCAAATGATGAAGGTGAAAAAAGGCGGTCCTCTTTCCGAATGGGATGTGCTGGGGAGCTTTTTTCTCTTCGCCCTGGTAGGCTACAAACTGGGGCTGATGCTCACCGATTACGACGCGTTTTACCAAAATCCCCAAGCGGCCATTCTATCGCTGGAGGGCAACTTCATGACGGCCCTGCTGGGGTCCTTGCTAGGGGGGGGCTATCGCTTTTGGCAGTATTGGCAAAAGCGCCACGAAAAGCCCCAGGAGGTAGAAGAGGAGCGCGGCCTGCTCGACGAAATGGGCAGCATTCTCACCATTGCCTTCGTAGGCGGGATTGGCGGAGCCAAGATTTTTCACAACCTGGAGAATTGGGATACCTTCATCCAGGACCCGGTGGGGTCGCTTTTGTCCTTCGACGGCTTGACCTTCTACGGCGGTTTGATCGTGGCCGGGGTAGGGATCGCCTGGTTTTTGCGCAAAAAGGGCTACCCCGTTTTGCCCTTTGCCGATGCCATTTCGCCCGCCATGATCATATCTTATGGGGTAGGGCGCATCGGCTGTCAGACCGCCGGCGACGGCGACTGGGGTCGCATCAACCCCCACCCCAAGCCCGACTGGCTGGCGTGGGCCCCTGATTGGATGTGGAAATTCGATTTTCCCAACAACGTGCTGCAAACCTGCAACCCCTCGCGGGTTCATTATCCCGAGATCAACTGCTCTTGGAGCGAACTCCACCGCCTGGCAGAGCCCGTCTATCCTACGGCATTCTACGAAACCCTGATGGCCCTGCTGATTTTCGCTTTCCTCTGGGCCATCCGCAAGCGGCTGCCCTTTTGGGGGCAGATGACGGGCATCTACTTGCTCTTCAACGGGCTGGAGCGTTTCCTCATCGAGCAGATCCGGGTCAACACTGTCTATCAGATCTTTGGGGGCGAGGTCACCCAAGCAGAACTGATCTCCTCGGCCATGATGATCGCAGGGATCGTGGTCTTCATCCTAGCTACCTATCGCTGGCGCAAACCGGAGTTTCCGCAGCAGCAGGAGGCTGCGGCATGACCCGCGCCTACCTCATTTACAAGCCTTATGGGGTGGTCTCGCAGTTTACGGCACCCGTGCCCGGCAAGCGCACCTTGGGCAAATTATTTGACTTTCCACCCGACGTATATCCGGTGGGGCGGCTGGACGAGACCTCAGAGGGCCTGCTGATCCTCACCAATGATGCTCGCCAAAATCAGCGATTGCTGGGTCAGCAGGTCGAAAAAGAGTACTGGGTGCAGGTGGAGGGCACGCCCGACGAAGCGACGCTGGCACAGCTTCGCCGAGGGGTCGATATTCGCATCAAACAAAAAACCCATCGCACTCTGCCTGCCGAGGTACAGCGCCTGGGTGAGCCAGATTTGCCCCCGCGCGATCCCCCTATTCGGCAGCGAAAATTCATCCCCGAGACCTGGTTGAGCCTCTGCATCCGCGAGGGCAAAAATCGGCAGGTGCGACGCATGACCGCTGCGGTAGGGCATCCCACCCTGCGCCTGGTCCGGTGGCGATTGGCCGATATGACCATCGCGGGGATGCAACCCGGTGAGGTGCGCGAAATCGAGTTGTAGCCATCTTCCCCCAAAAAAACAGGAGCGCCGCAGTGGAGCGCCCCCGTAAAGGTCAATGGTTTCGATGGGGTCAGCTTTTTTTCCACTTGATCGAGCAGCCCACCGCTTTGGCGCTGGTGTTTTCTACGGCTTTGCCGCTCAGCAAGGCTTCGACCGCCTCAGCGGTATAGGCTTGCTCTACCGCGTCGGCTTCTTTGTAGTTGTCATCGATGGCACCGCGGTAGCGCAGGAGCAGCCCGTTTTCGGTGCGCTCGATCACGCGGGTTTCAGGCGTACGAGTGGCACCGTAAGCCTTGGCGACCTTCTGGGTTTCATCGAAGAGATAGGGGAAAGGATATCTCATCTCTTTGGCGCGAGCCACCATGTTTTCGGGCGAGTCATCGGGATAGGAGCTCGGATCGTTGGGGTTGATTGCGATCACGGGGTATCCCTTGGCGTTGAAAGCCTCCGCGAGCTCGATGATCCGTTGCTCGTACATCTGCGCGTAGGGACAGTGGTTGCAGGTAAATACCAAGATGAACCCTGCGGCCTCTTCATAGTCGGCCATGGAAATGGTCTCGCCCGTCAGGGGGTTGGACAGATCGAAATCGGACACTTTTTCGCCCACTTTGAAGCCGGCTTGGGCGTAGGCAAATAGCCCGAGGAACACCGCGGCGGTCAGCAGAAGAATCTTTTTCATAGGAAGAAGGATTGAGTGATTGATGAGAGTAAATCTAGCCGCTTGGCGCGGCCACTGAGTGAGCCAATATGAACGGAAGGTAAACGCTGTGCCTGGTAAACCCATACCGCATTTCGTATACCGATGCCCTTTCGTGTAGGTGAGATTGATGTAATGGGTTCGGCCATAGCTACTATACACAACTTCTCTGGCCTGGCAAAAGATTCGGCCAATCTCCCTGTTAACGAGACATTAACATCGGCCAGCCGGCGAAGCCTTACTCTTGGCTCAGCATTTCTACCAAAAATGCCTCGTACTGCTCCACGAAGCGCAGGTAGGGAGCCCCGGTGCCGGGTCCATAAAATCCGGTGTGAATGCGCCGCACTCGACCTTGGCGATCGAGGTAAATCGATGTGGGAAACGACATGACGTGGTTGAGCATGGGCAGGGCTGCTGCGGCGTCTACTTTGCGGGGAGAATTGGCCGCCAACAGCAGCTCGTACTCGACATCGAGGGCTCGCTGCATGCGCTGTAAGTTGCGCCAAGCCGTGGCCGAATCAGCCGCCCGCTCGAAGGCCAGGCCGATAATCTCCAGTCCCTGCGCTCGATAGCGCTGGTACCAATCGGCCAGGAGGCGCGTTTCGTCCATGCAATTGGGGCACCAAGAGCCCAGTAGCTGCACGATCACGACCTTGCCTTGATAGCGCGGGTCATCGAGGGAGACCTTTTCGCCCTGGGCATTCGGAAAAGAAAAAGCCAGGGTCTGATAGCCATCTTTTAAATAGGTGAGGCTGTCGGGGTCGCGTAGCTGGGCCTGCGCATCGGCCCCTGCGATCCATGGCTCTTGCCAATGGTTGCCAGAAAAAAAATCGCCTTGGATGGAATCCCCCTGCACTTGCCCCACCAACAGGAAGGCATGCGACCCGTCAAAGGCCGAGAGTTTGAGCGTGTCGCCACTGAGTCGCCCGGCGAGGTAGCGGTAATCGCCTGTCTCGGTGAGAAACGTGCCCGTTACGGTTTCGCCTTGCTGGACAAAGGTGCCCACGGCGGGGTATGCCTCATCGGTAGCGGGGGAGAAGGTTACGGCGTAGCGGGGGGCCAAATCGGCCTGTGCGGGGATTCCTGCGAAGCGAGGCGCATCGCTGCGCTCGGCCCGAAATGGCAGGCGATAGTCGCCGGGGCGTGCATGATCGCGAAATTCGCCCCTCAGGGTGGTCGCACTCTGCAGCTCTCCCACCAATTCACTATCAAACACCGCCAGTTGAATCCGTAGCGAATCCCCCCAAATCAGCAGGGTATCGGCGGCCAGGCGCTCTGCTGCATTGCGTATCACCAGGCGGTATCCCTTCCCCGCCTTTTCGACCTGAGCCGTGAAGGGCAGCGCGCGCCCCTCGCCCAGCTCGATCACGAAGCGCCAGCGCCCCGTAGTCAGCTCCATAGCTGCCTGTTGCTCAGACTCACAAGCGCCCAGCAACAGCAGCGACAGCAGCATCAAACCTAGCGTTTTTATCACAGATATCATTCATTTCTGGCTCAGAGGCCAACGACCACATTCCTCGGCGCGATCCTCAGTGCGAGGAGAGATCCTGCCCGATATCTCGCCGGAAATACTTTCCTTCAAAATCGATTTGCTCCGCCCCCCGTAGCGACCGCTGCACGGCGGCCCCGATAGAGTCGCCAAAGGCACTCACGGCTAGTACCCGCCCTCCACTGGTGATCACCGCTTGCCCGCGCTGCGTGGTTCCGGCGTGAAAGATGTGGACATCAGTCAGTGGTTCCAGGCCCCTAATAGGCTTGCCTGTTTCATAGCTACCGGGGTATCCGCCGCTCACCAGCATCACGGTGCTGCAAGCACGGGGGTCTACCTCAACCGATTGGTCGCCGAGGCGACCCTCAACCACCGCTTCTAGCAGAGCCACCAGATCGCTTTTCAGGCGAGGCATCACCACCTCGGCCTCCGGATCGCCCATGCGTACGTTGTACTCCAGCACGTAGGGCTTGCCTTTGACCACCATCAAGCCGATGAAAATGAAGCCTTTGAAATCCAGGCCTTCGGCCTGAATGCCGCGCATGGTGGGCTGCACGATGTCGCGCTCGACCTCACTCATGAACTGGTCATGCGCAAAAGGAACAGGAGACACCGCCCCCATGCCTCCCGTATTGAGCCCTGTGTCTCCCTCGCCGATGCGCTTGTAGTCTTTGGCGGAAGGGAGCAGCACGTAATCTTTCCCATCGGTGAGCACGAAGACCGACATCTCGATGCCCGGTAGAAACTCTTCGATCACCACGGTCTCGCCAAAGGCCCCCACCAGCACGTTGGCTGGTTTGAGA
>CAYVAP010000143.1:0-9073 GCA_964449365.1 uncultured Bacteroidia bacterium | reverse complement strand
AAGGCACTAGGTTTCCGACGAATGACAACCCTCGAACTTCCCCTCTTATGTGGCAACGACTGTTCTTCCTTCTCTTCGTCAGCCTGCTACCGCTCGGGATGCAGGCCCAGCGCCCTTTGCCTGAGATCGAACGAGAGCTCAATGACTGGGCGCAAGAGATCTTGTACCACGATTCGCTGGAGCACAAACTGGCTCAGAACAAGCGCTTTGCCTCCACGCTATTCAAAACGCTGCAGCGACCCGAAAGCTATCGCTATCCCTTCGATTCGCTCAAGACCATTTCTATCTTACGAGCAGAGGATAATAGCTTTCGCATTTTCACCTGGCAGATCGTCGATATCAAACAGCCTGGCACTCGCTATGGCGAGCAGGTGCATTACTACTTTGGCCTGATTCAGCGCCAATACGAGACGCAGCGTGGCGAGATCGAGTATGTGGTGATTCCCTTAATCGAGAGGCAAGAGATCCCGCCGGGGGTAGAAAACATGGTGCTCGACAACACCCAGTGGCTGGGAGGGCTTTATTATCCCCCCAAGTACAACGATGACGAACTCGTCAAGCACACCTTTAAATATTATGCCCCCAAGGGCAGAGGCCCCCAGAGCTACCAAGATGCGTTTCAGGCCATCGAGGAAAATTACGAGCAACTGAGCGACCGCGACCAGCGGCGGCTGGAACACATGGATCACAAGCAGCGCGACCAGATAGCGCAGCAGGAAGCTTCGGAGCGCAACCAGACGCGCAAACTCAAGAAGGTGAAGCGCGACATGTACGTGTTGCTTGGCTGGAATGGGCTGGACCATCGCAGCAACCTGAAATTTGTGGATGTGCTGTCCTTTGACCCGCGTGATTCGAGCCGAGCGATTTTTGGGGCCAATGTTTTCTTTTTTGATCCGCTGGTGGCCAAGCACCGAGCTCTGTTTCGATATTCGGAGTATTCGCCCTTTAGTCTCAACTATGCCTACGTGCAGCATGGGCTGTTTCCCTGGAGCAAAAAGCGCATGATCGTCTATGATCACCTAGCCATGCCTGGCAACGGCGAGCGCAAACTCAAGGAAATCTGGGAGATGGGGCCAGATGGCTCTTATGATGCGCTGTACTTTCGAAAGAGTCGCTTCAACTGGCTCACCAACATCGACCTGGCCGAAGACTACAACAATAAAGTAACCCGCAAGGCGCTAGAAGAACAACAGGAACGCGAGCGCGAGCGCCTCAAAAAAGCGGGTATCCAACTCTCTTCCGACGGACAGGAGCAAGCCAATCAGCAGGAGAAAAAATAGCGATAACCTAGCGAAGCCGTTGGTAGGTTTTGCATTAATTTATACTTTTGACCGTCGAGAAGCAATCTTAACGAATCAAACTTGAAGATATGCAAGGAAGAGACCGCGATCAAGACAGAGATGAGGTGTATTCGGAGAAAATCCGAGCCGGAAAACGCACCTACTTCTTTGATGTAAGGTCTACCCGCTCCAATGATTACTACATCACCATCACGGAGAGCAAGCGCCGCTTCAATGGCCGAGGGTACGACAAGCACAAGATCTTTCTCTACAAGGAAGACTTCAATAAGTTTCTCGCCTCGCTCAACAAGACGGTCGATCACGTCAAAACCGAGCTGATGCCTGACTACGACTACGACGAGTTTGATCGCCGCCGCGAAGAACAGTATGATGACTACGATCAGGGCAAAGAGAACATGGAGAGCGCTTATGACGAGGTACTCGACAAGCCCATCAAAGAGACGCTGCCTACTAGCTGGGAAGATTGATCTGAGGCACTGATATCACATATGTGGCACCCCACTCCGTCGAGTGGGGTGTTTTTTATGACTCCCCCATCAAAACGCCGAGCCTAGTGCTTTGCATTCGAAATTCGCAATTGAAATCTATGGCCCTACCCCAGCTTTTCGTGCTCAGACTCATAGATGGGGCTCTCAATCCCATTTATGCGTGGTAACACCGCGTTTGGTCTCGAAACACCAAACCCTAAACAGCCTCTAAGGGAAAGCGTCAAGAGAGTGGAGTAAACGTAGCGTACTAACCCATCGCTGCTACAGTTTGTACTTTCCCATACTTTTTGATCACTTCATCGGCTACTACTTGCCCAGAGATCAAGGAAGGAGGCACCCCAGGTCCGGGCACGGTCAATTGACCCGTAAACCACAAGTTGCTCACTTTTTTGCTCTTGAGTTTGGGCTTGAAAAAGGCTGTCTGCAGCAGGGTATTGGCTAGGCCATAGGCGTTGCCCTTGAAGGAATGGTAGTCCTGCTCGAAATCCTGCATGGCGTAGCCACGCTTGAGCAGCACATGAGGCCGGATATCCACCCCCGTAAATCGCTCCAGGCGATCCATCATCATGTGGTAGTATTCCTCGCGCAGCTCTTCTTTGTCTTCTAAGCCGGGAGCCAATGGCATCAGCAAGAACAGGTTTTCGTGATGGTCGGGGGCTACCGAGGGATCCGTCTTCGAAGGCACGCAGGCATAAAAAAGTGGCTTGGAAGGCCACTTGGGCGTGGTGTAGATCTCTTTGGCGTGCAAGTTGAAATCTTCGTCGAAGAAGAGATTGTGGTGCTTCAGCTGAGGCAGCTCGCGCCCCACCCCGAGGTAAAAGAGCAGACTGCTAGGCGACATGGTACGCTTGTCCCAGTATTTTTGGCTGTAATTGCGGTGAGGTGCATCGAGCAACTTCTGATCAGTGTGATGATAGTCACTGTTGGCAATGACCAGATCGGTCTCGAACTCGCCGCGATTGGTGTGCAGGCGCGTAGCTTTGCCGTTGACCACCTCGATGCGCTGCACCTCGGTGTTGAGTTCGATGCGCACCCCCATTTCTTCAGCCACTTTGACCATGCCTTGTACGATCTGATTCATCCCACCCATGGGGTACCAAGTGCCCAGAGCCAGATCCGCATGATTCATCATGGAATAAAGCGCGGGGGTGTTTTGCGGCGTTGCCCCGAGAAACAGCACCGGAAACTCTAGAATCTTGATCAGGCGAGGATGAGAGAAAAACTTGCGCACGTGCTTGGCCATGCTGCTAAACATCTGAATGCGAAAGCTCTCGCGAATCAACCGCCAGTCTAGAAACTCGGTGATGCTGTGCGAAGGACGAAACACGTAGTCGCGCATACCTACCTCGTATTTGTAGGCGGCTTGGGCCAAAAACTCTCGCAAGCGTGGCCCGCTGCCAGGCTCTATTTGCTCGAACAATGCCTCCAACTCATCCAGATTGGCGGGTACGTCCACGTAGTCGCCCTGCTCGAAATACACCCGGTAAGAGGGGCTGAGGCGATGTAGATGGTAAAAATCGCTGACCTGATGGCCAAAGAGCTGAAAATAGTTTTCGAACACGTCGGGCATCCAGTACCAAGAGGGCCCCATATCGAAGCGAAATCCATCTTTGCTCCAGGTGCGAGCCCGTCCGCCCGGCTGATCGTTTTTTTCCAGGATGGTCACTTGATACCCTGCCTGGCCCAAGCGGCTAGCCGCCGCCAGCCCGGCAAAGCCAGAGCCAATCACCGTAATATGTTGAGGTTGAGTCATAATAAATAGGATCGCTTATTGCCCGCTGAGGTAGGAAAATTAACAAGCCTGGAAGTTCGTTGATATGAATTCCAGATTACGGGGTAAACAAAGCCCCTTTTCGTTTGGTTTTAAAAAATGCCTTTTTTTGTCCCGATAGCCCTTTTGCGTATCCTGAATGTCAAATCCCGAATCCTGAGTGAATTTCTGTAGCCACTGCGGCAGCCGCCATCTATTGTTCGTTGTACCTGAAGGAGACAACCGTCCCCGCTACGTGTGCAACGACTGTCAGGCCATTCACTATCAAAACCCGCGCATGGTGGTGGGGTGCCTACCCGTTTGGGAGGGCAAAATCCTCCTGTGTCGCCGGGCCATCGAGCCGCGCAGTGGCTACTGGAACCTGCCCGCAGGCTACCTCGAAAACGGCGAAACCACCCAGGCTGGTGCCATGCGCGAAACCATGGAAGAAGCAGGGGCCGAGGTCGAAATCATTCGCCCTCACTGCCTCTACAACCTCCCCCAGATCAATCAGGTGTACCTCTTTTTTCTGGCCCGCATGCTCGCCCCCAAACTCGCCATCGGCCCGGAGTCCCTCGAAGCACGTCTTTTTGCTCCCGAGCAGATCCCCTACCACGAGATGGCCTTCACCTCCAGCACCTTTGCTATCCACAAATACCTCGAACATCGCGGCACCGATTTACAAATCATGCACCTAGGTGAGTACTGGCACGACTGGGGTCAGGGAGACAAAAGAAAATAGGAGAAGAGGCAGGAATAGAGAGCATCAGGATGAGGGTTTCCCAGAATGGCGCGGGTTTGCCATCCGCCGAGAAGCCCAGTCAGAGCGTTGCCGGAAGATAACTCCGGGCCACCCTAGACATTCGTTTCGCGGTTCAACGTTCAAGGCTGAGAGTAAATATACACTTCAACGTGGTTGAATGGTAGGGTTGTTGATTTATTGAATGACCTTGTTATCAATAAGTTATAGTGTCTTACCACTCTACAATCCTTACGCCACGTAGTATAGCCGCTTGGCACGGCCACTGAGTGAGCCAACATGAACGGTAGGTAAACGCTGTGCCTGACTACCTTATCCCTTTATTCACCTATACCCCCTGAGCGTTCATATAGGTGAGGGTAAGACCTCCCTCCCGCCCTCCATAAGAGCCAAAACGCAAGGCGCCAAGCGCTATGCCACTCGCGAGAAAATTACACCTAATCGCTGCGTGTTTTTTTTAGCAAAAAAGTAGTAGCTTAGTTCGCCATCACGAACCAATCGCCTGAGTAGAGAAAAATACTAAATTGCCACCCACCCTGATCCCAGTTGATTTAGCAACGCGAAGGATACTGGGCTACCAAAATCAAGTCTCAAACTCTCGAGCTCTCAAACTCTCAATCTCTCCCCATGTCTGCGCACAACCTCCACTTGCTCGCACTAGCCCTGACCAAGGGGTTGGGTCCGGTTTCGGTACGAAACATGATCGCCTACTGCGGTAGCGCGCGGGCGGTCTTCGATGCGCCCAAAGGCAAGCTGCTGCGCGCACCAGGCATCGGTGAGCATGCGGTACAACTGGTACGTGAGGCGGAGACCCTGGCCCGCGCTGAGCAGGAAATGACCTACTGCGAAAAGCACGGCGTGGCCGTGCTCACGTACCTGGATGCTGACTATCCCCACGCCCTCAAGTACATCCACGACGCGCCGCTGTTGCTGTTCAAAAAAGGCACCATCGACCTCAACGCCCAAGCCAGTGTGGCCATCGTGGGGACCCGTCGGGCTACGGACTATGGCCGCGAATGGGCCGAGCGATTTGCTAGCTGCTTTGCCGAGCGGGGCCTCAACGTTGTTTCGGGCCTGGCCTATGGCATCGACATTACCGCCCATCGGGCCGTGTTGCGCAGCGGAGGGATCACCACGGCAGTGCTGGCGCATGGCCTAGACACCATCTACCCCGGCGCACACAGCCGCAAGGCCCACGAGATACAGCAGCGGGGCGGGCTGCTCACCGAATACTTGACAGGAACCTTGCCTGATGCGCCTCATTTTCCTGCCCGCAACCGCATCATCAGTGGGCTGTGCAAAGCCGTAGTGGTCATCGAAGCAGCCAGCAGCGGCGGAGCCCTGATCACGGCCAAGGCCGCCTTCGAGCAAAACCGCGAAGTGTATGCCCTGCCTGGACGAGCGGGGGATCGATTCAGTGAGGGCTGCAATCACCTCATCCGCGATCAGGTGGCCAAACTGGTGACCTCCCCCGAAGAAGTGCTGGCCGATCTCGACATTCAGTGGCAGCAGCACCACGATCAGACCGAGCAATTGGCCCTCGCTCTGGCCCCGCCGCAGATGCCCATCTCCGCCGAAGAAAGCAAAGTGCTCAACTTTCTCAGCCAGCGCCAAAACGCCTTGGTCGACGACATCGCCCTGCACACCGGCATCCCCATGCAGCAACTCAACTCCCTGCTCCTGGGCATGGAGTTCAAAGACTTGCTGCGACAGATGCCCGGCAAACGCTTTCAGCGAAGAGCCTGATATCGGCACAGAGGAGAAGACATTCTACTGGACATGAGCCTTTGGCGCGCTAGCTTTTGGACAAGATGGACAAGAGCAATAGAATTAGCACGATGGCTTTCAGATGCTTATCATCCTGTGAATCCTGAAAATCCTGGAATCCTGTCTAAATAGATCGATGAAGTCTAGTAGCATAGGGGGGACTTCTTGCTCCCCAAACAATCTTGATCTTGACCAAAATATTCTGGCCACGAGCTCGTCATCTATCCTGATCGGCAACATTTCCAAACGAAAGCAAATTTGCCGCCCCCTATCAGTTGGGGGAGATAACAAATCAGATTATCTTTAAGTTAGTGTCTTGAGTTTTAATCAAGAACGTGTGTTGAACCACTCATAAAATGGCAGAAAATAACGATCGCAAGAACCCTAAAGGGAATAACAACATCTACTGGCTCTACGTGGTAGTGTTGGCATTTTTCCTATTGGCGACATTCATGCTCAGAAGCAATGGCGGTCTCACGGAGATCACCAACCAGGAATTCGAAGGGATTGTCAACCAAGAGCACCTCAAAAAGGTAGAGGTAGTCAATGGTACCGAGATGCGGATCTACCTCAACGCTGAGGGGATCTCCGCCGCCAAAAGCGCCAATAAGCAGATCAGTGAAAACGGTCCGCAATATTACCTGGAGCGTGTTTCGGCGGAAGCTACCGAGCGCTACCTGCTCGACAATGACATCCCCTACACCGTAACGAAAGAGACCGAGTGGGGAGATGTGATTCAGATTCTGATTCCTATCGCAATCCTCGTAGCGCTGTGGTTTTTCTTCATGCGCCGGGTCGGCGCTGGCGGCGCTGGCGGCCAGATTTTCAACATCGGCAAAAGCAAAGCTAGCCTTTACGACAAGGAAAACAAGGTCAACGTGACCTTCGATGATGTAGCAGGCCTCGACGAGGCTAAAGAAGAGGTGCAGGAAGTTGTCGAATTCCTCAAAACGCCGCAGAAATTTACCAAGCTCGGGGGCCATATCCCCAAAGGAGTGTTGCTGGTCGGCCCTCCCGGTACGGGTAAAACCCTGCTCGCCAAAGCCGTAGCAGGCGAGGCCAAAGTGCCGTTTTTCTCCTTGAGTGGATCTGACTTCGTCGAAATGTTCGTCGGGGTAGGGGCAGCGCGTGTGCGCGACCTCTTTAAGCAGGCCAAGGAAAAAGCGCCTTGTATCGTCTTTATCGACGAGATTGATGCCGTAGGCCGCAGCCGAGGCCGCATGAACATGACCGGCGGCAACGACGAGCGAGAGAATACCCTCAACCAATTGTTGGTCGAGATGGATGGCTTCAACTCCGATACTGGCGTCATCATCATGGCCGCTACCAACCGCCCCGATGTGCTAGACCCCGCCCTGCTACGGGCTGGTCGTTTCGACCGACAGATTGGGGTAGATCGCCCCGACATCAAAGGGCGTGAGTGGATCTTCAAAGTTCACCTCAAGAAGCTTACCCTCTCTGAAGATGTAGATGTAGGCAAACTGGCTTCGCAAACGCCTGGCTTCGTAGGTGCGGACATCATGAACGTCTGTAACGAGGCAGCCCTGATCGCCGCTCGGAAGGACAAGAAGGCCATCGACATGACTGATTTTCAGGACGCTATCGACCGCGTGATCGGGGGTCTAGAGAAAAAGAGCAAAATCATCTCACCCAACGAGAAGAAAATCGTGGCTTATCACGAGGCCGGGCACGCCATCACGGGCTGGTTCCTGGAACACGCTCACCCGCTGGTGAAAGTAACCATCGTACCGCGTGGCCTGGCGGCTCTGGGCTACGCCCAATACCTGCCCAAAGAGCAGTACCTCCACACCTACAACGAGCTGATCGACGGCATGTGCATGACCCTAGGGGGGCGCGCAGCAGAAGAGGTCGTTTTCGGAGAGATCTCTACCGGAGCCCTCAATGACCTCGAGCGCATCACCGAGACGGCCTACGCCATGGTGACCCGCTATGGCATGAACGAAGCCATCGGTCAAGTAAGCTTCAAGCAGGGTGAAGAATACAACTTTACCAAGCCTTACTCAGACCACACCGCCTCGGACATCGATGCCGAAGTGCACAAGATGATCGACGAGGCTTATCAGCGTACCAAAGCTCTTCTGAGAGAGCGCAGGGAAGAACTGGAATTGGTCGCGCAGGAGTTGCTCAAGAAAGAGGTTCTCTTTAAGGAAGATCTGGTCAAACTGATCGGTGAGCGCCCCTTCGGAGCGACCTTCCTCGACGAGGAACTCAAGCTGCGCAAGCAAGCCGAGGGTGATACCTCTAGCAGTGTGGTTAGTCCTGAACCTGTCGAGCCCTCCGTCTCGGAGAGCGACAGCGCCAACAGCGATGATTCGCGAAGCTGATCACGGCTTTGCTTTGATCTGATATAAGAAAGACCTGTCAGCAGCTTGCTGGCAGGTCTTTTTTTTTTGAGGGGAAGGCCCTCTTGACTGTCCTCCAGGGATTAGCCTTCCAAGGCGGCCATGGCGGCCTGCACTTGCTTTTTGCTGTTGCCGATGAAAATCTGCCCATTGAGCAGCAATATCGGGCGCTTGAGAAAGGTGTAATCTTCGAGCAGATAGCGGCGATAGTCGCTTTCGGCCAGGGTTTGCTCATGCAACCCCCATTGCCGAAATTTCTTGGCCCGGCGGCTGAATAGGGCTTCGTACGATCCAGCTAGGGCCTGAAGCTGATCCACTTCAGCCTCGGTGAGGGGAGCCGCCTTGATTTCTCGCAAGTCGATATCGTCGCCCAAGGGTAGCTCCTGCTTGATGCGCTGACAGGTCTTGCAAGTGTCTAGGTAAAAAAAGAGGCGCATATACGGTAAGATGATTTGAGCTGGCGAAGGTAGTGCCTTCGGAATGAAGTAATTAACCATTTAAAATTTAAAATTCGCATAAAACGTTTACCAGAAGCACTTACCTATATGAACGACTAGGGGTATCAGGGAAATAAGGTATAAGGGCATCAGGCACTTTGGTCAGCCCCCGTTTATATTGGCTCACTCAGTGGCCGCCTAAGCGGC
>CAYVAP010000142.1:0-9112 GCA_964449365.1 uncultured Bacteroidia bacterium | reverse complement strand
CATGGCTTGGTAGGCTAGGGCCAGATTTTTGAAGACCTGGCTATCCACCCGCTCGAAAGTCAACGCGGGATAGTCGAGGAAATCGAAACGAGGAAAGCGGCTCGGCATGCGCTGCGGGTAGGTGAGCGCATACTGGATAGGCAGGCGCATGTCGGGTAGCCCCATTTGGGCCTTCATGGAGCCATCTTCAAACTGCACCACGCTGTGAATGATCGACTGCGGATGTACGACCACGTCGATTTGCTCATCGCGCAGGTCAAAGAGCCAGCGGGCTTCGATCACCTCCAGGCCCTTGTTCATCATAGAAGCCGAGTCGATGGTGATCTTGGCCCCCATTTCCCAGTTGGGATGCTTGAGCGCCTGCGCGCGGCTTACCGACCGAAGCTGCTCGAGAGTAAACCCCCGAAAAGGCCCGCCCGAGGCCGTCAGGTAGATTTTTTCGATGGGGTTTTCGGTTTCTCCTACCACGCACTGAAACAGGGCGCTGTGCTCGCTATCGACCGGAATGATGGGTACCTGATGCTGACAAGCCAGGTCTGTGATCAGTTGCCCCGCGACCACCAGGGTCTCCTTGTTGGCCAGGGCGATGGGCTTGCCCTGCTCGATGGCACGGATGGTCGGACGCAGGCCCACAAAGCCCACCAAGGCCGTGAGTACCATATCTATCTCATCATGGGCGACCACCTCGCTCAGGGCCGCCTCACCACTCAGGACCTCAGTGTCTTGCCCCCTCAGCGCTTCGCGCACGGTGGCGTAGTGTTGCTCGTTGCAAATGACGACTGCCCGGGGGCGAAAGCGTTTTGCCTGCTCGATCAGCAGGTCGCAGTTGTTACCCGCAGTCAGGACCGCAGCTTCGAAGTGGTCACAAAGGTGATTGATGACCTCCAGGGCTTGGGTGCCAATGGAGCCAGTAGAGCCAAGAATGGCGATGCGCTTTTTATCGGGCATGGGTATGAGGGTCGAAGTTGAAGGTTCTGAGGAGAAAGTTAAGGAGAGACCCGCAACTTTTCACCTTCGAGTTTGAACTTCTCACTTCTGCCCAGGGCGCTTGGTTTGGTACCATTCCTCTGTCAGCTCCAAGGCTAGGTCGACCAGTTCGACGAATTCTTCGGGCGGGCCCATCGATGCGCTACCATAGCGAAAGGCAAACCCCGTGTCGATGCCTTCGCCTTTGAAGCTGATGATCAACTCGCTGGGATCACCCTGCTGATCGGGTAGCTCATAGCGGCCTGCTTCCGCCAAGAGTTCGGGGGGGATGGCTTGTAAATATGCTTCGAAGATTGGTTCCTCAGGGCGGCCCATGACCAGGGGCCCGCCTGCGTGGTTGCCATCGCCTCGGCGATTGACCATGCCATTGCGCATCATCACGATCTGAAGATACACCTCAGCGGCGACGGTGAGCTTGATCTCGAGCTGGTCGATGCGGGCGAGGGAAATAGATTCAGGCATAGAGATAGAAGGACAAAAATAGTAGCCCGATACCTGAGAGCAAAAAGCCAACCGACAACAGATAGTACAGCGCCGAGGGTCGACGGTAGATGGGCATGTTCCAGCGTGTGCGAGCACTGGTGGTGATTTCGCCGCGCAGCAGGCTATCGACGCCTAAGTACAAACCGATCGCGCCCATGAGCCCGGTCCACAACAGGGTAAAGTAATCCATGGTAAGGGGGAAATGAAAGGACGTATGAAAAGCAAGTATCTGCCAGGGTGCGCAGAGGGTGAGAACGAAACCTGATTGGTACCAGACCAAGACCCTGGCGAGCAGGGTGTTTTCAATTTTTGGTAAAAATAGGCCTAACACGAACTCATATTCAAATTATTGCTTGATACTTTATGAAAATTTTGAATTATTTTTCTGTGAAGCCAATATGTTGCAGCTCCCAATCCAAGAAAGGCTCCAATCGGCCTGCAAACCTGCCCCATCATTCCACCAGTGGGGGCTTTTCTCCAGCAACTTCTCAGTCAGAGCCTATCAGAAAAAAAACAAGGCGGGACCCTCCAGAGGAGAGTCCCGCCTTTGGATGAGCGGTCTTAGCTGAAAAGGTGAGTTGCTTAGCGCAACAAAGTAATGGTTTGGGTCTCTTGAATGTCGTTGCCGTCGATATCCGTGGCGCGAATTTGGCACACGTACACGCCCTCCTGTAAGGGCATACCAGCTTGATTGGTACCATTCCAGAGAAAATCTGGATTGTCAGAAGAGAATACCTCGCGGCCCCAGCGATTGAAGATCCTGACGGAGAAGTCTCGTATGTTGGTATACCTTACAAAAAACTCATCGTTCAAGTCATCGCCATTGGGGGTGAAGGCGGAGGGTACATGTATGCCTATTAGGCGCTTGACTTCCACGGTAGAAGAGAGCTCATTTTCGCAGCCGTTGACGTCGACCACTTGTACCCGCACCGTGTAGAGGCCAGGGTACTGATACTCATGGACTGGCGCAGGCTGAGTGGCTCCACTTTGATCGCCGAATTCCCAGCGGTAGCGCGCCAGCGGAATGGTAGCCCCTACTTCAAACTCGACGATCGCCCCAGGAATCTCCACCGAAGAATCACTCTGGATCAGTTCGAGGGTTTCATCTTCGTAGACCGTCGCCTTGATGGGAACCCGCTCTGAGGAGCAGCCGTAGCGCGAGGTGGTCTGCACGTAGTAGGTCATCGAGAAAGGCAGCGGTTCCGTCAGGTAGGCTGTCTCCCCTTGCAGGAAGGGCACATTATCGGCTTCGTCGTTATACCAGGCTACTTCCTGATCGGGCCCTGCGATGGCGTAGAGCGCGGCCGGATCACCAAAGCATACCGAGTCAGAACGAAGCTGCAAGAAGCGGGGGATATCCCGCACAAAAGCACTGCGCGTCTTGGGCTCGACACAACCGGAGTCGGTGGTGATGGTGAGAGTAACGTCGTACTCCCCAGGGTTGAGGTATTCGTGCAGCGGATTGAAGCCAAAGGTGCCTCTGCCATCGCCAAAGTCCCACGCGCGCTCGGTAATGGCTCCCAGGGGCACGGTAGAGGTATCGAAGAACCGAGTGGAGTCGTAGAGGCAGACGTCAGGCACGTAAAAGGCCGGATCGGGCGAAGGATTAATCACGACCTCTTTGGTGATGGTATCAGAGCAGCCCGTGGTGGTCAGTACCAGCAGGGTTACCTGATACGCGCCGTAATTGCCTTTGCCATAGCGATACCCTACGCTGTCGAGGTTGCGGCCCTCGCGACCACCTCCGTCGCCAAAGTCCCAGATGTAATTGGCGACTGGGGTATTGGGGTTGGCGACCGCTCCGGAGATAAACTGGGTATTGACGTTTTCGCAGGTCTCGTCGTAGCGGAAGTCAGACACAGGTTTCTCAAAAACTTCGACCGAGATAGCCGTGTCGGCGGTACAGCCTTGGTTGTTGGTTACCCGCAGCAAGACGCTGTAATTCCCTGCACTATCATACCGATACGCGGGATTTTGCAGGGCAGAGGTGTCGTCGTCTACATCGGGGATGCCAAAATCCCAGCTCCATTGGGAGAGGAAGCTATGTTCACCAGGATTGCGGGAGGCGTCGCCAAACTGGATCGAGACATCTTCACAGGCGCTCTCGAAGGTGAAGTTGGGAATCGGATTTGAGTGGACAAACACCGTCTTGGTGTAATCGTCCGCACATCCTTGGGGCGTACTCACCGTCAGGGATACGTTGTAGGTGCCGTAGGTATCGTAGAGATGAGTGGTCTGCGCCTGATCATCGGTGGGGCTTCCGTCGCCAAAGTCCCAGGTGTAGGAGGTGATACTCCCACTGGGGTCGATCTGCGATGCGTCGGCAAACTGATTGGGATGGCCTTCACAAAGATCGGTCAGGGAGAAATCGGCGGTCGGCGTACGACTGACCTCGACGTCTTGGGTAATGGTATTGATACAGCCATTGTCGCTGGTCGCCGTCAGGGTAACGGTAAAGATACCAGGCACACCATAAACGTAGGTGGGATCTTGCTCACTCGAAGTAGCGGCGTTGTCTCCGAAATCCCATTCCCACGCGACCACAGAACCGCCACTGACAGTCGATGCGTCGAGGAACTGGGTGTTCAATCCTTCGCAGACAGTATCAGCGGTGAAGGCAGGCTGCGGCAAGGGCAGGGTCTCGATGGTCACCGAGTCGAGCATACCCGGGCAGCCTATTGGGTCGAAAGCAGTCGCATACAGCGTGGTGTCGGAGTCGATATTGGTCACCACGATACTCTGCCCCGCTTGGCCGCTGGGTTGCCACAAATAGCTGTCTCCTCCTGCGGCAAATATCGTCGTGCTTCCGCCTGGGCAGACCTCCGTTTCGCCAGAGAAATTCACCTGCGGCCCGACCTGTACGTTGACCTGCACTGCCGCCGGATCACTTGCGCACCCATTGTTGAAGCTGATCACCTGATAGGTGGCATCTTCATCGGGGGAGACGGTGATCGAGCGGGCCGTATCGCCGGTGCTCCATAAATAAGAGTTGCCACTAGGCAGGGTACTCGATGCGGTCAAGGTGACGGAGTCGCCCAAACATATGGACGGATTCGCAGGCTGAACCGAGGCATCCAGAGAAGGGTTGACCAGCACCGTCACGTAGTCGTAAGTGGTACAGACACCAGCCGTCACCTGCAAGGTGTAGAAGAAACTATCCTGAGTCAGGGTATCTCCTACGAATATCGGCTGCGCAATGGTGTCATCACTCAACCCAACGCTAGGGGTCCAGAGGTAATCCTGATCAGGTATGTCAGGAATGCCCAGAGTCAGCGGATTGTTGGAGCAAATCGCGATGTCATCGCCCGCATTGGCGATCGAGCCTGAGTCAAGTTTCACGATGTCGTTGAGGCGACCGCGACACCCGAAGGTATCTTGAACGAATAAGCTCACCAAATACTCTCCTGGCTCGGGGTAGCTATGGACAAGGGCAGAATCATTAGCATTTTGATTGTACTGGAGGTTGCCACTGCCACTCCACTGGATCGAGTCGAATATTCCCGAGAAAGGACCAGGTGTAGGCGAATTGTACAAAAACGATAACTCGATGTCGTTACAGTCCAACTGCTCATACAAGATCTCAGAGCTGGAGAGGGCGTCTTCGACAAAGATCGTGATCGAAAACTGGTTGGACCCTGGGAGTGGGCACGACTCATCGCTCACCGTTAGCAGGAAGCTGTAAGTACCACTTGCAGTGGGCGGTGGGGTCCAGCAAAACCGCCCCACGGGTGCGCTGCCAATGATGGTATCAGAGATGGTGGGATCATTAGCGTCTGTAAACGTTGCTCCGGGGATGCCTCCGTTCCACGAGAGGGTATAGGTCATGGTGGGATCGGTGGGATTTACGGGGATTTCAAAGCAGAAAGGCACCCCATTGCATACCCGTGCGGTATTGTAGCTGATAGAAGCTGCAGGCAGCGAATCTGATCCCAGGCTGAAGTCTTGGATGCCCCCCGTGGTGGGGTTGGTAGAGTTGCAGCTTGGCAGCACGGTAACTTGCATGTCGCGGGTTACCTGCCCGATTTGCACCCCATTTCTCCACTCTTTCACGACGATACAGATCACCCCGACCTCAATGTTGCCTTGGGGATTGGGCACGAAGCTCAGATCACCCGTAACCGAGTCGAGGGTTACTTCCCAGCTTGGCCCCATCGGGGTGGTAGGGGTGTAGCCACCAGCGGCGTTGTAGCTGACGGGCACTCCCCCATTGCCCTCTAGGCAGGGTCCCAATTCATACGACAAAGAATCGCCATCAGGGTCAAAAGCCCCTTGGTTAAAGGTAAAAGACTGGCCAGGACAGATATACGCGATCGGCGGCTTAGGAGTGCCAGTCGAAGGATCGGCAAAGACCGGAGAGTTATTACAAGGACTTTGGGTCAAATCGATGATCGTCCCTTCGGTATGGATGGCATCATTTGAAGGAGTATTTAGACTAGTGATATCTCCGTTTCGGCAGCACTGGGTGTAGCGGATCTCCCACGAGTCGCAATTGGAATTACAAAAGCTCACATCGTAGAAAATCACCGCCTCAGCGGTGCCATTGATCTCACCAGTATTGGGGGTATCACAGAGCGTAACGCTTGGTGCCCCCGGCGCACCAGGGCACACTGGCGTTACGTCAGCGAAGCCTTGTACCGTCTGAGGCCCCACGATTGGCTGAACCGGTGAAAGGCAGCCACCGTTGGGGAAAAAATTCAGGGGGTTGATAGGTGGAGGATTGTTGGGGTTTGCAGAAAGAGGCAAACTCCCCTGCGTACCAGCCCCCGAGCAGTCGAAGTAGACTCGCTGAAAAATTCGGTAATTACAGTTACCCGGACCGGTACATACATAAGATATATCGACCCCCATGATGTGGGATGCTTTGCTCTGAGACAGTCCTAGACTCAGAAACATACCAGCCAGTAAACTAGCGTAGAGCAGTTGTTTCATGGCAATTCTTGTTAAGCTCGACATATTGTCAAGGCGTTGAAATTGGAAAAAGCATCTCACCCTAGAAAAATCAAACATCTATTCTCAGTTGGTAAAAATACATAATTTTATTGGAATCTTACACAAGCAACCTTTGAAAGTAGGTAGTCTTTTTCTTCCAATAATTTCTGTGGGCAAAAATACCAATCATCGAACAACAAAGAAGCTTTTCAGTTGCTTCCCGTATGCTTGATGTATCAACCAGACAATTTCCCTGCTTGTTTGGTAAAAATCTTACAACCCGATTCAAGTTTGGTCATGAGTCAACCCTTACAATCCTGCGCCTTGGTCTGTGCCAGTCTGGCTTCAACCCTCTGATAACGAAGCAACCGGCGCTTGGTCCTCGGCGTTACGAAGTTGCGGCCTATCAAAAGATCTTACGTTTTGGGCGTTGACCTAACGAGGCAAGATAATCCTCCTTCGTCTAAAAAAACCTTTGCTACTTCGTGAGATCGAAGGTTTTGTTTGTGGGCGAAAATGGCTACTTTTGTTAGACTGAGAGAAATCTACGTTTGTTGATGGGAGAACTTTTTACGAAAAGGTTTATGAAGACCAATATCTACAGCCTTCTAGCGTGGATGGGCTTGGGAATTTTGATGAATTTCGCGCCCGTACACGCTACGCATCAGATGGGACTAGACATCACGTATGAATGTCTGGATTCCTGTCGGTATCGAATTTATGCCACCACGTACTACGACTGTACTGGTGGGGCCATGAATCCATATCTGCCATTGCCTGGCAACCCTCCGCCAAATCCCGAAGCTGACCTCAACGTCCAAAACTGGGCGATTCAGGGGCAAGGGGCAGGCTGCACACCGCCGGTACCGATCGGCCAATGGGTGCTCGACCCCTCCTATGGCTATACCGAGGTTACCCCCGTGTGCCCGAGCACAGCTACTGCCTGTACGGGTGGTAGTTCGGCGGTCAACGGAGTGGTTTCGGTACGATATTACAAAGATTATGACTTTTGTAATACCAATTGTACCAACTACAATATCATCTATGACGGATGCTGCCGAAACGGCGGCATCACCTCTGGCGCGGCCAATGATGGGATGTACACCGACGTAACTACCATCAATACCTCATTGGCCAACTGCAACAATTCCCCTGTATTCGCAAATCCGCCAGTACCCTACCTCTGTTCCGGGCAATCTTTCACCTTCAATCAGGGGGCTTCCGATCCCGATGGCGACTCACTCGTCTACTCCTTGGGCGACTGCTTTCAGAATCCTGGGCAAACAGTGGACTACAACGCTGGCTTTTCAGCTACCCAACCGCTGGGAAATACCTGGAACTTTTCGATCAACTCGAGTACAGGCGACATCACGCTGAACCCCAACCCGCTTGGCACCCAGCAAGTAGGAGTAATCTGTATCTACGTCAGCGAGTATCGCAATGGGGTCCTGATCGGTCAGGTGGTCCGCGACATGCAGATCACGGTGATCAACTGTGGGGCCGGCAATACCTCGCCTACCTTGACGGCGGCTCCGGGAGGCATCTCCCCTATCACCAACATCTCCAACCCCAACAGCTCAGCCAATGGCCTGACGGTAACGACCTGTGCCTGCCAGGAGGTGTGTTTTGACATCCCGGTAACCGACCCCAACGCCAATGACAACACCCTGATCTTCTTCAACAATCTGCCGCCCGGTGCCACCATCACTGATGCCAACAACCCTGGCGGTGCGCCCGTCGATACGGTCTTTGGAACGGGCCCCGGTAGTCCACCTACCGCCCGTTTTTGTTGGATTCCCGATAGCTCTGGCACCTACACTTTCCTTGCCACCTTGCAGGATGATGGCTGCCCGATTATCGGTCAAAACCAATACACCATCACCCTCAATGTGATCGGCTGTACCCTTGACCCGACCGCCTCTATCACGCGACAGAGTTGTTATGAGGTAGAGTTCCGGGGCATTCCTTGTGGAGGGAGTGGCGATTTCACCTTTTCTTGGTTTGGAGACGCGGGCTTGAGTGGATCCGGCGAATACTACACCCACACTTATCCGGGACCTGGTACCTACGGCTACAGCCTTACCGTAACGGATGACTCCACCGGGGTATCTACGACCATCACGGATTCACTCACCCTTGATAATACTGCCGTGGCGGATGCCGGTCCTGATATCGTGGTTTGCTCCGGCGATGTCGGTACGGTCGGTACCCCTGCCCTACCAGGCTACACCTACCAGTGGTTCTCTGACCAAGGCATCGGCTGGAATGGCCCTGCCAACCCTTCGAGCGCGCAGCCGCAGGTTACTTTTCTCAACCAGACCAGCTCGCCGATCGAAATAGAATACTACGTCGAAGCCTCCGATCCGCTGGGCTGTGTGGCCAGAGATACCGTGCGCGTAACCTTTGAACCCGCCACTAGCTCAGAGTTTATCGTCGACCCCCAGCCTGAAGCGTGCGTAAACGATACCCTCACCCTGCTCTACAACAGTGCACCTACGCCTGGAGCATTCTATCTCTGGAATGTCGACGGCGGCATAGGAAGTATCAACGGCCCCGGTCCACATAACATCACCTGGAACACTCCCGGCACCAAAATCGTCAGCCTGGCGGTGTTCTCCTCAGGCTGTCCGTCTGATACCTTCGAGGTACCCATCACCATCAACCCCATCCCGACCAGCAACTTTCTGCTGCCCGACACTGTGTGCGAAGATGA
>CAYVAP010000141.1:0-9113 GCA_964449365.1 uncultured Bacteroidia bacterium | reverse complement strand
CAGCCATATCTATCTGCTCGAGTTCAAGCTCGACGCCAGCCCCGAGGCAGCCCTGACCCAAATCCGCAAGAAGGGCTACGCCGACCGCTACCGGGGCCGGGGTAAAGCATTGCTGGGCGTGGGCGTCAATTTTTCCAGTGAGAACAAGGCCATCGAGGGGTGGGAGACCCAGCCCTTGTGACGCTTTGTTGCCTCCCGCCTTTCCCTTATCTTTAAGCATGCTGTCACCACTACCCATCGGCTTACAGGATTTTCGCACCCTGCGCGAAAGGGGGTTTTTGTATGTGGACAAGACGGAGGATATCCATCGGGTGGTACAGCATGGGGGATACTTCTTTCTCTCGCGGCCCCGGCGCTTTGGCAAGTCGCTGACGGTGGCGACCCTCAAGGAGCTGTTTTCCGGCAGCCGGGCGCTGTTCGAGGGGCTGTGGATCGAGCCGCACTGGGACTGGTCGCGGCGGCATCCGGTGATTCACCTGGCCTTCAACGCCATCGGCTACCGCAACAAGGGCCTGGAGCGGGCCTTGACCGATTTTTTGAGCAAAGAAGCCCGCAAGCACGACCTGACCCTGACCGAGGAATTTGCGGATGGGCAGTTGCAGGAACTCATCGAGCGGCTGCACGAAAAGTACGGCGAGCGGGTGGTGCTGCTCATCGACGAGTACGACAAACCCATCATCGACTACCTCGACGACGTGCCCAAGGCCGAGGCCCAGCGCGAGGAGCTCAAGACCTTTTACAGCGGCCTCAAAAGCATGGACCCCCACCTGCAGTTGCTCTTCATCACGGGGGTGTCCAAGTTCAGCCGGGTGAGCATTTTTTCGGAGTTGAACAACCTCACGGACCTCACCATTCACCCGGCCCATGCCACGCTGATGGGCTATTCGCAGGCAGAGCTGGAGCAGAACTTTGGCGACTACCTGGCCCGGGTGGGCGAAAAGCGCGGCGAAAGCCAGACGGAACTGCTGGCCCAGCTCCGGCTGTGGTACAACGGCTACAGTTGGAACGGACAGGATTTTCTGTACAATCCCGTTTCCACCATGTCGTTTCTCAACGCGGGGAAATTCCAGAACTTCTGGTTTGCCACTGGCACACCGTCCTTCCTGGTCAAGCTCCTGAAGGAACGCAAGCAGGTCGCGCTTTCAGAGATTCGCGTGGATGAGAGCGCGTTCGAAAGCCTCGAACTCGGCCACCTCGGCACCTATGCCCTGCTCTTTCAGACCGGGTACCTCACCATCAAAGCCGAGGAAGCAGAGGGCCGCTATTTGCTCGACTATCCCAACCGCGAGGTCAAAGAGTCCATGCTGCGGCATTTGATCATGGCTTTCCAACATGACCCATCTTCACAAACCACGCCGCTGGTCCTCGCGGTCAGAGACAGCTTTCGCACTGGCGACCTGAAGCAGGTATTCGAACTGCTCAACAGCCTCTTCAAAAGCATCCCCTCACATCTGTTCATCGCGCAGCGCGAGGCGTACTACCACTCGCTGGTATATTTGCTCTTCGACTACCTGGGCATCTTCCTCGACGCCGAGGTCCACACCTCCGACGGGCGCATCGACGCGGTGGTGCAGACGGAGAGCCACATCTACCTGCTCGAATTCAAGCTCGACGCCAGCCCCGAGGCGGCCCTGGCCCAAATCCGCGCCAAGGGCTACGCCGACCGCTACCGGGGCCGGGGTAAAGCATTGCTGGGCGTGGGCGTCAATTTTTCCAGTGAGAACAAGGCCATCGAGGGGTGGGAGGTGCTGGCGCTGCGAGGGCCTGCTTATTCATGACGAATAGAAAGCAGCTTCATCTACCGGACGATGGTAATCGTGCCTCTCCTCGTCAGCAGGCCCTGGCCAGCGGTTTCAGCTTTGAGAAGGAAAGCGTAATTCCCCTCAGGTACAGGGTTGCCATTTGCATCCAATCCTCCCCATTGGAAGTCGTGATTTGTGGTTCGATAAAGCTCTCGTCCCCAACGGTCAAACACGGCGAATTCCATACTTTCTATCCCTCCGCCAGCGATCTTTAGGTAATCATTGAGGCCATCGTTATTTGGTGTGAAGATATTAGGGATGTAGAGCCTACTGCCCCATAGATCAATCTCTTGAGAGTATACTGATTGAAAACATCCAAGTACACCCTGAGCTACCAAGGTGATTTTATATTGACCGGGTTCGGTGAAAGTGAATTCGGTGTTGATGCGTTCGCTGTGGCGTTCTCCTTCGACATACCAAGTATAATGATGGGCTGCCTGACTTTGATTCTGCGCATATACCTGGAGGGGAGGATATCCCTCAGCAGGCAACGCATCGAACGCTGCTTGTACCAGGGGATATACCACAAATACTGCATGGAACATCGTATCTCCCCGGCACCCCAAGGAATCGAGGGGGATGGCCCAGTACATGGTTGATCTATCGAGCTCTCTCATCAACGTGGCCGAGGTATCTCCTGAAGACCATATCCAATCGCCTACTCCCTCTCCGGTAAGGTTCATTGGTTCTCCCAGACACAGGCTATCAGGACCTGAGATGATTCCTTCTACCTCTTGAGTTAGCTCCACCAGAACAGTGTCCTTCGATGTACACCCTAGGGGGTCTTCGCCGGTAACAATGTAAAACTGACTGGAATCAGGCGAAGCCAAGGGGTGAGATACAGTATGGTCTGAGAGCCCATCAGCAGGGTTCCAATCATAGTTCTTAGCATAAAGGGCCGAAAGCTGTGCGATCCCACCGCGCCTACAAATGGTCGTATCCGAACCTGCCTGTACCCGTTGAGTCGGAGTGATAGCGACCCAAATGGTATCGAATACCTGGTTGGTTCCTTCACAGTCAGCCAAGTCCTTACCTCCTACGATGAGTGGAACCGACTTCGCATTCAACATGCAAGGCGTTTTCCAGGAGACGATGCCCTGGGCTGGGTTCGTACCTGAGACTTGAAGGCTGGCATGAGGAGGAGGCAAAGAGCCACCGATCCCAAATACCGCACTGGCTGGGAAGAGGGCAACCACATCGGTGCTGGCCTCATCCTCTATGGTGAGAGAGTAAGTGAGGCTATCTCCTGCTTGGATATAAATGGTATCGTTAGAAAAGTCGTTGCCTGACAAGTCGTGCACAATGGTCGGCTTGGTACCCTGAGGTCGGCATGGCACTACTTCTATTTGAAAGTCCCGACGATTCTTACTGAGCAATCTCCCATTTCGGTACTCCGATACTTCGACGGCATAGACATATAGCCCTGGCTGGCTTGGACCAATTTGCATGAGGCCCGTCAGTTCATCAAACGTAAGACTCTGGCTTGCAAATGGATGGTAGGCATCATAGCCTGGCAAGAAATCTAAGGGTAGATAAGGCGGAGGACCCATTGGGTTTTCAGGGATCACGGTCGGGAAATTCAGATGAGCCCCCCAACCACGATGATTTTGTCCTGTGTAAGGGGTAACCAAATGATAAGCCAGGGAGTCGCCGTCCGCGTCGGAAGCTTCGAACTCCAGGGTAAACTCCTCTTGGGCACAAAAGAACAGAGGTGGCAGGGCTTGAAAGAGCGGGGAGCTATTTTCAATCATGCTGGGGATGTGAGTCATCACGCTAATTCCTTCATCCTGCGCAACGTTCATGGCCGCAGCATTCCTGCAACAACGTGCCCAACCAATGTCATAGCCCCCTTCTCGCGGGGGCAGTGGGAGTGTGTCAACGTATTGGCCCACTTCTGCACAAATGTTAATTGGCTGCACCGAGCATCCTTGGGAAGGAAGCGAAATCGTATCAGGTACTTCAAACGCAGGACGTAAGGGGTAAAACCCTAGGCGTTCGCCATCGCTGCCTGCAAACAGAAATACCAATACAGCAGGATCAAACCCGATTTGTCCCTCATCGCAGTCGCGATACATGGTCAAGGTGACCTCGTACAAAGCAGCCTGAGCGTTCAAGCACCGATAAGTGATGTCAGCGCCCATGATATGAGAGCTGACACCCCGTTGATGAAGGCAGCTTACCACGAGACTCAGCAGAAGAACACGCATCCCACTCATGGTCGGTATAAAATTTTCCCCGTTTGCAGGGGTTGGGCGCCGATGATTCGGTAAAAAAGCACCGTGGGAGACATCTCTGGCAGGTGGATCACCTGCTTCCCTCGCTTCAGGGGCTGCTGGAGGATGCGTCTCCCCGTGACATCGTACAGATGCAGATGTAGGGGCTGGCTTGGGGCGGGCACTTCGACGATCAACCCATCCGCGGTTTGCGTAAGAGATACCGTGAGCTTCTCCAAGGGACGAGGCAGAGTGGTCGCCAAGCACTGCACTGGATTGAGTACGTTGCCTTCACAGTCGGTGCGGGTTAGATGCGTACCCGCCAGGATAAACCCTCCATCTGGTAGTACCTCGACATCACGGTACCGCTCTGAGGTGTCATAAAATTTCTCCCAAAGGATGTTCCCGGAGGCATCATACCTAGTCAGCCGCGACCTGGCCACCACGACAAAGCCACCCTCTGGCAATCCCGCCATAGCCTCTCCCCCTTGAGCAGCATTCATCCACAGCAAATCTCCCGCTTGATCGAGCTTCATGACGGCTCCCCGACCCGCTATCAAATACTGGCTATCTTGGCTGATGATGATGTCATTGACTAGTTTGAGCTCCTGGGGCAGCATGTTTGGATTGGGAAAAGATGATGTCCACAACCTATTTCCCTCCTCGCTGATATGCCATATGAAATACCGAGAAGTATCTAGGCCATCTGGCATATCAAAAGAAGTAGCTCCGCCGATTATATATCCTCCATCAATGGCAGGCACGATGGCTCTCCCTCGTTCTCGATTCTTGCTAGCGATTTTACGTTCCCAGATCAGTTGGCCTGAGGAATCATGGTGAGCAATCAAGATGTCGAGACCTGTTTGGGTTGCATCTACTGTGTCCGGATTTACCGATTCAGAGACTGTCACGTAGCCACCATCTGCTGTTTCGACTACATCCATCGCCACATCTGTCCCCAACGGCTCTCCGAAATTACTCTGCCATTGTACCTGACCTTGCTTATTTAATTTGACCAGCCAAGCGTCGTTATATCTATCTGCGTACGTCCAGGTATGTCCAATGGCAACCATGCCCCCGTCGCGGGTGGCAAGTAGGGAAGTATTGATTTCGTAGTCATATCCGCCCACTGAGGTTTCCCATTTCAATACACCCAAAGAATCAACCGCCCCTATCCAGAAATCGTAAGACCGATCCGTGTGAATACCAGACACCCAAAACTGACCATCAGGGGCCAATTGAACCCCTTCTAGCCCAACTCCTCCTCCTTGCGCAGACAGCAGCCTTTGGGAAAAGGTCGTTTGCCCCCTTGCGCCTTGACCGATGAAGCTCAGCAAGCAGATCACAAATATTCTCAATGGATAACTCATGGTCGATACAGCATTTTCCCCGTTTGCAGGGGTTGGGCGCCGATGATTCGGTAAAAAAGCACCGTGGGAGACATCTCTGTCAGGTGGATCACCTGCTTCCCTGGCTTCAGGGGCTGCTGGAGGATGCGTCTCCCCGTGACATCATACAGATGCAGATGTAGGGGCTGGCTTGGGTCAGGGACTTCGACGATCAACCCATCTGCGGTTTGCGTGAGAGATACCGTGAGCGTCTCCAAAGGACGAGGCAGAGCGGTCGCCAAGCACTGCACTGGATTGAATACGTTGCCTTCACAGTCGGTGCGGGTTAGATGCGTACCTGCCAGGATGAAGCCCCCGTCTGGTAATACCTCGACATCGCGGTACCGCTCTGAGGTGTCATAAAACTTCTCCCAAAGGATGTTCCCGGAGGCATCATACCTAGTCAGCCGCGATCTGGCCACCACGACAAAGCCGCCATCTGGCAATCCCGCCATGGCCTCTCCCCCTTGAGCAGCATTCATCCAGAGTAAATTCCCGGCTTGGTCAAGCTTCATGACTGTTGTTAGAGCCACAAGTAAATACTGACTGTCTCGACTGATAATGATGTCGTTGACCAATTTGATTTGTCGAGGGGATAGGGTAGGGTTGGGAAAAGATGATTCCCAAAGGACATCTCCAGTTTCATTAATGTGCCAGACAAAATATCGAGAAGTATCTAGGCCCCCTGGTACATCATATGAGGTAGCCCCGCCAATTAGGTACCCACCATCGACAGCAGGTACAATGGCTCTCCCTCGCTCGCGATTCTTGCTGGCGATGCTACGCTCCCAGACTATTTGCCCCAATGAATCATGGTGAGCAATTAAAATATCGAGCCCAGTTCTGTCCGCCATTGCTATTGAGGTATCTCCATCTACTGACTCAGATACGGTAAGGTATCCGCCATCTAACGTCTCCACTACGGCCATGGCTACATCTGTACCCAATGCTTCTCCGAAATTACTCTGCCATTGTACGTCTCCCTGAGCATCCAACTTGACTAGCCAGGCATCATTATACTCATCTGCATAGGACCAGGTATGTCCGGTTACCACCATTCCTCCATCAGAAGTGGCAAGCAGAGATTTATTTACTTCATAATCAGGACCACCTAAGCTGGTTTCCCACTCAACTATACCTAAGGAGTTAATGCGAGCTACCCAAAAATTAACATATTGATCGTCGTGCATACCCGACACGAAAACCCGATCACCATCGGCTAATTGGACTCTTTCTAGCCCTACATTTTTTCCTTGGGCTGATATAAACTGCCGAGAAAAGGTAGATTGGCTCATCGCGACGTTACCCATCAGAATGAATAAGTAAGCTACACTTTTTCTTAGTCCACTCTCCATATTCAATGAATTGGTTCCCTCCTCGACTATACATATTCGAAGAGTGAAAAGAGTTGAATCAAAGACTATTGCTTCAAAATCTTCCCTACCGCGAAGATGCTTCGAGTATCGTCCTGAATGAGGATCGAGTAGATGCCGGAAGGAAGCTGAGGTAGAGAAAATTGCCAATCCCCAGCATTTGTTTCTATAGCGTAAGTAAACAATGCGACCTCTTGCCCCTTCATATTGATCACGGATGCAGTGAGAGACCGGGAGGCTAGATGCAGGTCTTGATACAAAACGGTCACGTTGCCTCCGGATGTAGTCTGTATCTCGAGCAAGGCTGGTTGCCAATCGGCGGACTCAAGGGTGGTTATGGTTACCCGGTCCAGCGCATCTTGACAGTTCACCCGACCATAAGCGAATTCAGGGCTTACGCCATCAGCATTGTAGGTATACGTGACTTTCTCAGCGCTTTGCCGGATTCCATCTCTGATTTGGTCCCAGCTTTGGGAATTATTTTTTTCTAGCATCAGAGCAGCAATTCCACCTACAATGGCAACTGAACCATTATTTGGATCTGGATCAGAAAGATAAAAATTGTTATTGGCGCCCTGATAAGCTCCAATGACCTCCGTTCCTGGGGCAGCAACATCAAACTGCGCACCTGAATTCGCGCCATACTGGTCAACAAAATTTCCCCAGCCATCGTTTTGTGTTTCTAATTCATCTTCTGGATTAGAGCCGATCACACCTATTACTTCGTCGTAACCTGCTGGAAATACATCGACTCCTGTTGTAGCAGATACAGGAGAAAACGAAGCCACACTGCCAACGCTTAAAATTAAAACGGTTCCCAAGGATGATACCGGGGAAGCAGGAGGGAATGGGCGACCGAATTCTACATGGTTGTTAACTTCCAACTCAAGAGGTGCAAAATCTATGTACGTAGAATAAGGCGTTATGACAATATCTATATAATCGTCTCCTCCTGTCGTAACAGGTGCGAGGGCTCTTTGAAATGCGCGGATGATCG
The DNA here is from genome assembly GCA_964449365.1 of uncultured Bacteroidia bacterium. GTDB lineage: Bacteria > Bacteroidota > Bacteroidia > J057 > J057 > CAYVAP01. The sequence continues at coordinate 1,340 of CAYVAP010000141.1, read as the reverse complement.
TCTGCTCATCAGCATAATCTACATAGATACCAAATACCTCGACGTCAGGTGCCACACCCGCTCCTCCCATATTATTGTTTCTAAGGGCTGAAAGCACCCCGTTGATATACGAACCTTCCTGATCAGGGGGAATAATCGTCGCATTAGGATTGATCAGCGCAATGCATGGATTGCTAATGCAATTACTAACGGGATGTCCTACATTCTGCGAAGCGACATCGGGTGGATTTGTGCCGGTACTGGTGAACCCAAATGGGCCTTGAGCAATAATTGCTACTCGAATGTTGTCTCCTGTATATCCTTGTTCCCAACATTCACAAATATCTGCATCTGCATCGCTCGTACTTGTGAGCCCTGGTGGACTTGAAAAGATACTCGCATATCCTCCGGTGTTTTCTACATGCCACAGGTCGCTGAATAAGGGATCATCTGTAGGGCAGGAAGATTCTGCTTCACCGGTTACCGTTGAAGACCCAGACGGCCAAATTGGCCTCTCAAACCAATGCGGTCTCAGCAAATTGGGCCTGATATATTTGATCAAGGCAGAATCTTCTTCGTAGGCGTCCGTTGCGACTGTCACAGAGGTGCTATAGATACCCTCCAGCGGATCATTGACTTCAAAGATGTAGGTGTAATTGCCACCTGCGGGGAGGGCAGCGTCTGGTTCATGAAACGTGCTGAGGTTGTAGTCCAGCTTGAAGCGATCAATTTCAGCAGCACTGACACTGGTGCTTTTAAAATTGACCATCACGAGGTTATCGACAATGTGCCACTGCCAAGCTTCGTACCCTGATGTCGTATCCTTAATCACAACCGGAAACTCACGATCATACTGATCAGAATTCCGGATTTCGACTTTCACATCGATTCGGTCATCTTCGCTCGAAGATGAAGCGAAATATACTTCGATGATTTCATCTCGATGACTGGAACGGTAATGAATGGAGTCCACTACGCTTGCATCAATGCTACCAGTATAGGCAACTGCTACCAGTATAGGCAACACCGCCATTGCACCGAAAGGCAAAGACATCTTCTTGCTCGAACCAAACATCTTGGTTTTCTTTTGCATACCAATAGATGGTCTCCTGTGCGATGGATACGGAACACATCTGACATGCCATGTAGAGTATCACAAAATACCGAAGATCCAAAATTCTAAGGAGGTAGCTCATGGTTTTAACTTGATGTTGTAAATAAAAATCATCCCTCTGAAGCACCCATCCCTCATCCAAGTGGATAATCAGATAGCTAAAAAATGACGACAAAGAAAGGCGACTTTTACAGCAGAAATGCTGATTATTTCAAATATAATAAAAAAATCATGCTTTTCTAAGCAA
>CAYVAP010000140.1:0-9132 GCA_964449365.1 uncultured Bacteroidia bacterium | reverse complement strand
TCGAATGCCGAGGGAGAATTTAGCCTGACCCTGCCTCGCAAGCGATATCAGGTGGAGCAATTGCTGCGGGTTTCCTGTCTGGGCTTTGCTACCATCGACTTTCCCATCACGGAGTTGCTTCCCGGTCGCATCAACGTGGTCAACCTGCCCGATCAAGCTCTCACGCTCGATGAGGTTACGATTTTCTCTACCGATCTCACGCCGGAGCAAATGGTGCGGGCGGCCATCCGTCGCATTCCTGAAAATTACCCTCAGCAGCCCTATCTGCTCCACACCTTTTATCGGCACTACTGCCTCGAAAACGGCGAGTATGGCCGTCTGATCGAAGCGGCCATTGATCTCTACGACCCGCATGGGCACAGCCAGCTCTTCAAAGATCCCGACCACAAGGTGGAGGTACGCCTACGTCAGTTGCGCCGCAGCCTGGATTTTACCCGCCTATCGGCCTATCAGCACGCGCCCATTGCCTTGTTTCAAACCCTGGCGATCGACTACAGCAGCTACGAAGGGCCCTTTTCAGGATATTTTCGGCAACGGCGCTTGCACTACACCCTCACCGATACCACCCAACTCAACGGCGAGGTGGTACTCGTCATTCGCGTGGATGGAGCCTGGCGCGGCTGGACTTACGCCTGCGATCTCTATCTCACCGCAGGCGACTGTGCGATGGTGCGCATCGATGAGTACCGCAGTCAGAAATTCGATGATCGGCAGCAGGCGATTTCGGTGGTCGAGCATCAGGTAGCGCGCTACCAGCGCCGCCAAGAGGGCTACTTTCTGAGCCACCTCCTCAAAGAAGGCACGCGCCAGGAGCGCTACTTGCGCAAAGATGGTAGCACTTGGCAGGAACTCAACCACCAACATCACGTGGAGCTGATGGTCAATGGCGTCCAGACCGAGGATGTCGAGCCATTTGTAGGCGATGAACCGACCGCAGGTAGCATGGCCCAGAGCCAATACGATCCTGCTTTTTGGGAAAGCTACACCGTGCTGGCCGCCACGCCCCTGGAAACTCGCATCGAGCGAGATTTGTCGCAGCGCTTGAGCTTGGAGCGGCAATTTCAGGCGGAAGGAGGTGCTTCGCAAAACCCGCAGGTGCAAGATCTGCGCGCCCAGCGGCAGCTAGATCAGATGCTGAGCGATCTGCAGGATACGCCCATTTTGCTGGTCTTTTGGGACCATGGCTATCAGCCTGGCCTGAAAGACCTCTGGCGCGTACGTAAATTGGTGATCAATACCCCGGAGTTGCCCTTGGGACTCATTTTCCTCTCGATCGACCGCGACGATCAGACCTGGCGCAGCGCCATCCGCGACAAAAAGCTCTACGCAGGCGAGCACCTAAGGCTAGGCTCTGGCCTGGCCTCGCCCGTGGCGCAGCGCTATCAGGTACCCCAGTCGCCCTACCTCATCCTGCTCGACCCAAACGGCCAAACCCTTTGGCGGGGTGGGGAGTTACCTAAGGCGAAGGAAATTGAGGAGATCTTGAGAGGTTGAGAGGTTGAGGGATTGGGAGGTTGAGAGATTGGGAGTAGGAGACTGTACGTCTCAAAGTTTCACCATCTCACTATCTCAGGATCCCACCATCTCAGGATCTCACTATCTCAGTATCCCCCCATCTCACCATCTCAGGATCTCAGGATCCCACCATCTCAGCATCATATGAAAAAAACCAACCTACCCACCAAAATCTGCCTCGTCTGCGGTCGTCCCTTTGCCTGGCGCAAGAAATGGGAAAAAAACTGGGACGAGGTAAAATATTGCAGTGAACGCTGTCGCCGCAACAAGGGGAAATGAGCAGGCGTGTCGACCCCACGGGCATTTTTTTCGTACAAGTGCTAACAAAGCAGCGCGGAATGACCTGCTGGGATGGAAAGCGCCGCAAATTTTGTTAATTTTCCCAGCGAAGGGAAAGGTCAGCGGTCGAACAGGCGCATACCTGCGGCCATCGTTGAATGCGTTGCTCATCACTGTCCCTTCGGAACTTTCCACTCGGAACTCGGAACTTTTCACTCGGAACCCGGAATTTTCAACTCAAGATGTACGCACCAGAACTAGAAGCCCAGGAACGCCGCCACGAACGCATCAGTGCGATCATCACCACAGCGATCATGATCTTGCTGCTGCTGATCAGTCTGGTATGGCGTGCCTTTCGCATGCGCGTACCTCCGCCAGGCGAAAAAGCATACGAGATGGTGGGTGCCATCGACTTTGGCGACTACAGCCAGGGCAGTCGCAACATCAACAATTTTCAGGAGGCCGTGCCCAATCCGACCCCGGCCCCTAGTCAGAGCAGCAGCTCTTCCAACGCTGAGGCGGCCCCGTCGAGCAGCACCCCTTCGCCTTCCAACGAAATGACACAGCCCGATTTGGCTCCGGTTTCACAGCCTGATCCACGCCCTACCACGCCAGAACCCAATCCAGCGCCTACCCAGCCAGAGACGCCCGCCCCCAGCCCTGAGCCGAGTCCCAGCCCCAGCCCGAGTGAGTCGGACAATAGCTCATCGCAGCAACAGCAGGAAGAGGAGTTGGAATTTGACCTGAGCAGCGGCGGCTCTAACCAAGGCAACGAAGAAAATAGCACAGGTAACAGTGGTACCCCTGACGTGAAAGTGCTCGACCCCAACGGGCTGTACAGCTTTGCGGAAGGTGGCCAGGGTGGCCTAGAAGGCCGCCGCCCCCTCTCGCTGCCCAATCCCGCCTACAACACCCAAGAGGAAGGCCAATTAACCTTTGAATTTGTCATTGCGCCTAATGGCTCCATTTCTTACGTCAAGGCGCTCCCTAACAACAAGCCCAACCTGGCCGAAGCAGGGAAGAATGCCATCCGCCGGTGGCGCTTCAACAGCAAGCCCGGTGCCGCGCCACAACGTGTACGGGTGACCATCAAATTTAAGTTGCGTGGCTAAATGGCAATCCTGCCAGGCACCCAATTCCTGGCAGGATTCTGGCTATTGACCCTCGTGCCTGATTCTCTTCTGAATTCTTCCCCGCAGTCACCGCTCCCCATGCCCAAATCCAGCAAGACCAAGGATGCCGAGATCCTCAAAGAATTTCGCTATAGCCGCCTGATCTGGCCCTTTCTCATCGGGCTGGCCGTTTTGGCCTATGCCGTCTATCAGGTGCAGCAAGAAGATGTCAACATCGGCGAAGTACTGACCAAAGCCCAGAGCCCCCTGTGGTTGATTCCGGGTTTCCTGCTCATGTTTACTCGCGACCTAGGCTACACCTGGCGCATGCGCATACTGACCGAGAAGCAACTCAGTTGGCGCAATGCGCTGGAGATCACCTTCCTCTGGGAGTTTGCCTCGGCCATGACCCCTTCGGTGGTAGGTGGTTCGGCCCTAGCCATTTTCATGTTGGTCAAAGAAAAAATCTCAGCCGGCAAATCGACGGCTATCGTGTTTATCACCATCTTTTTAGATGAGCTGTTTTACATTGTGATCCTGCCACTGCTGTTGCTCTTCGTCAGCTACGGCGACATCTTCTCGCCCATCATGAACGCCGAATCGTCCTTTGGCACGGGTCTGGTAGTGGCCTTCTGGATTGCCTACGGCGTACTGATCGCCTACACCTCGTTTTTGGCCCTAGCGCTGTTCATTCGCCCGGAGGGCACCACCACTGTGATCAAGCGGCTGTTTCACTGGAAGGCAGTGCGCCGCTGGCGGCGAGGGGCTTATGAGCTAGCCGATGACCTGCTGGTCGCATCGAAAGAATACCGCCACAAGCCCTTTAGCTTTTGGTTTTGGGGCTGGACGGCGACCTTTTCTGCCTGGCTGGGGCGCTACTTGGTGCTCAACTGTGTGCTGGCTATGTTTACAGGGCTTACCTTGTTGCAACACCTCGAGGCTTTTGCCCGGCAGGTAGTGATGTTTCAGGTGATGCTGGTCTCGCCCACCCCAGGGGGCTCGGGCTTTGCCGAAGGAGCCTTTTCACAGCTCATGGCAGAGTATGCGCCGCAAGCCGGTACCATTTTGCTGCTGGCCACCATCTGGCGCATCGTCACTTACTACCCCTACCTGATCATCGGTATTCCGCTACTACCAGCCTGGCTACGACGAGTTTATCGTAAACCCAAAACCCCCAAGCCATTCCAAACAGAAACCAAAACTGAGATGGAAAAGCAATAGCCGAGAGGAGGGTGGTTGGGAATTCGGAAGGGTGAAGGTCTCCTCGCAGGTAACTCCCCTCGTCTCAAATGGTACTTAGTAACGCGAGAAAAACAACTTCCCCCTTTTGAAAGGCGAATGCCTTGATGAGCAGCGGTTTATACTGTTCATTGATCCATGTTAATTGTTCACTGTTACTTAGAGATCAGGTTAGTGGGCAGGCAGAGGGTAATAAAGAAAAACGCAGAGACATCCTTCTTTCTCTGCGCCTCTGCGAGGCCTATCAAGCGGGAATGGCACAACGAGACGCGCCATCAGACGAATGTCTGAGTGCAGAGGAAAGCTGTCTTACACCTAGTTCGGGGTAGGTTTTCTTTGCAGTTCTATCAGCAGAATGGTACCTTCGCATTATTGTTTAACCAACCTTAAGGAGGTAATTTACTGTGATCATAGTCAAGGTAAAAGACGGCGAATCGATCGACCGTGCGCTACGCCGCTACAAGAAGAAATTTGAGCGCACCGGTATCCTGAAGGAAAAGCGTGCCCGCATGTTTTACAAGAAACCTTCGGAGGAGCGCAAGGAGACCTTGAAAAAGGCTCGCAACCGTCAGCGACACTACGCGCGGGAGAATTACTGATTCGCCTGAGCAACATTGCTTTTGCCGACAAAGATCTAAGTCTGCTCGTTTTCGGGCAGGCTTTTTTTGTTGGATTGAGGCTGAATTCGTACTTTACCCTTATGTGCTAGTACCCATCTTGTGGTACTAGTGCCTGCGGAATTAAGTAATTAACCATTCGGAATTCGCATAAAACATTAACCAGCAGCACTCACCTATATGAACGGCTAGGGGTATAAGGGAATAAGGTATAAGGGTATCAGGCACTTTGGCCAGCCCCCCACATATTGGCTCACTCAGTGGCCGCCCAAGCGGCTAAAATTACTTTCAATTACTAATTCCTGATTACGAATTTCGAATGCGAAGCACTAGTCATTAGTTTCGACCCAAAAAATGTGCCTCTTAGAACTTCAGGGAGATATTTTGAGTGATGCTCATCCCTTACCCAAACTAAGGGGTGCCGTTCATTCTAGGCAAATAGCCCTGATTGGCTCTGCGCAGCCTGGGCAACTTTCAACCTTGAACTTTAAACCGCGAAACTAATGACTAACGAGGAGCCATCCGCTTCTGCGAGGTCTGATCATTTACCGATTTTATCACATGCATCTGCTCGATTCATTCATCCAGTATTTGACCGTGAGCAGGGGCGTTTCGCCCCACACGGTCAAGGCCTACCAGACCGATCTCGCAGGACTGGATGCTTTTGTGCAAGGCGAGGCACTCGATAGCATCTACGCCTTGGCGGGAGCCTCGGCGGTCGATCATCGTTTGCTACGCATGTGGATCGGCGAGTTGCTGGGTCGGGATCTCAGCCCTCGCAGCATCGCCCGCAAGCTTTCGGCGGCACGTAGCTATTTTCGCTACCTGCACCGGCAGGGGCACCTGAGCGCCAACCCCGCTGGTCGGCTTCATATACCCAAGGCCAATCGTAGCCTACCGATTTTTCTCCACGAAAATGACATCCGCGACTTGCTCGACGGGCTGGAGGAAGCGAGTAGCTTCGAAGCAGAACGCGACCGCTGTCTGCTGGAATTGCTCTATGGCTGTGGCCTGCGTCGCAGCGAATTGGTGGCCCTAAGGCGCAGTGACCTGAGCTTTTCACCGCCTTCGATCCGGGTGCGCGGCAAAGGGCAAAAGGAACGCATCCTGCCCTTTGGACCTCACCTACACGGCGTGATCGAGCGCTACCTGGCGCGCGCCCAGGCGGAAGGCGTTTCTACGGAGGCAGCATTGCTGGTGCGCCCCGACGGACAACCGCTCTACGGTGAGCTGGTGTATCGCATTGTGCGCCGGGAGTTGACCCAAATCAGTGCTCTACAGCGTCGCAGCCCTCACGTGATCCGCCACACCTACGCCACTCATCTGCTCGACCGGGGGGCCGACCTCAATTCCATCAAGGATCTGCTGGGGCACCAGAGCCTGGCGGCTACGCAGGTGTACACCCACAACTCGATCAGCAAACTCAAAACCGTTTACAAACAGGCTCACCCCCGAGCCGAAACCGATAACGATTCATAGACTATGAAACTTCAAATTCAATCCATCCACTTCGATGCTGCCGATCATCTCAAGGACTACACCCGCGAGAAAATGGAAAAGCTAGATACCTTTTTTGACCGGATCACCGAGGGCGAAGTCTTTCTCAAGCTACAAAACGAGGTCAAGGGTGCCAATAAATTCGCGGAAGTGAAGCTACATGTGCCAGGTGAGATTCTGGTCGCGAGTGAGCAGGGCCAAAGCTTCGAAGAGGCTGTCGACCTAGCCGTAGGCAAAGTCAAAATGCAGTTGCTCAAGTACAAGGGCAAGATGCAAGAGCGGCAATAGGAATGGATCATTTACCAGCCAGCTCATTTTTCCTGCTGCTGACAACTGTCGAGCGCCGCCTCGACCTGGGCAAAGGCAACAGGCTCTCCCTGTGGGCCCCATGCGGTCTTGAGGTAATTGATGAGGGTGGTGACTTCATAGGGCGAAAGCCCCTCCACGGCGGGCATGGGCTGGCGGTAAGTTACGCCGTTGACCACCAGGGGTTCGTAGTAGCCGTAAACGATGCCACAGGCGAGAGCTGCGCCGTGTTCGGCTACGTAGTCGGCGTTGGCTACCGGAGGAATGAGGCCACGCAGCCCCTGCCCCTGCTCCATGTGGCAGTTGGCGCAGTGTTGCTGATAGAGCTTTTGCCCGGCGCTGCCCTGAGATTTACCCAAAAAAAGATAGCGCCCGCCGAAAAGCAGGGCGATCAGCAGCAGGGGCCAGGTGAATGATAAGATGCGTTTCCAGTTCAAGGGAGTAAGTACATTGAATGATGCCCCTCAGTCAGAGGTCGAGACCTATGGCTGAGGGGTCAACTGTTTCGGTTGCCGACGCTAATACTCAGTCGTAGCGCACAATAAAGGGAGTGGGGCGGGCAAACGCGCCGGGAAACATCCCTCCGTTGGCTTTTTTCCACTTTTCGACGGAGGCGCGCGCCTCGGCCAGCGAGGAGTAATAGCCCGCGAAAAGAATTTTTTCGTTCAGGTGATCGTGGCTGTTCCACAGGAAAGTACCTTTGGGAAACGTGCTGGGAATCGACTCCATGTCTTCGAAGCGGGCCAACTGCACCACGTAGAGCGAGGTAGGACGGCCATCGCCCCGCACTTGGGGATTTTTGGCCACGGGTACATCCTTGACCAGGCGGTGAGAGTTGCTCGAGGTCTTACCGGTGAAAGAGCGAACCTGAGCCTGCAAGTTTGCTTGGGGAAAAATCGCAAGCAGCAAGGCAGCCAAGCAGGAAATGAAGAGGGCTTGTTTGGTCATGATTTCATCGTTTGAGCATTAGACGGAAAGAAGGATGAGGCGTCACCTACGGATGAGAGGCTTCCCCGAGGGGACTCTTGGATTGGCTGCTTCATATATCGTTCCAATCTGTGCTTGATGCACGAAACTACAATTATCCAAGCATACTCCACTATTTTTGCTGCAAATTTTACCAAAAACGTAGGGCAAAACAGGAGTTTTCCATCTGGGCTTTTTCTGAGGCAGCAAACATTTGCTATTCATCTCCTCCTCTTGCAACTTTCGACATGAATCTTTTCTTAATCAGTTGGCAAAACCTGCGGGCGCGTCCTCTCAGCACCCTCATGAGCCTGCTACTACTCACCATGGGGGTCGGCATCATCTCCATGCTGCTGTTGCTCAATCGGCAACTGACGCAAAACTTCAACCAAAACCTCAAAGGCATCGACCTCGTGGTGGGCGCCAAGGGCAGCCCCTTGCAACTGATCTTGGCCTCAGTCTACCACATCGACAATCCTACGGGCAACATTCCACTGCACGAAGCCAAAGAGCTAGCCAACCATCCGCTCATCGAGCGAGCCATCATGATGGCTTATGGCGACAGCTACCAGGGCTATCGCATTTTGGGCACCGAGCATAGCTACCCAGCTCATTATGAAGCACAAATCGCAGCGGGACGGCTTTGGCAAGATGAATTTGAAGTAACTCTGGGGAGCCTCGCCGCCCAACGACTGGGACTGAAAGTGGGCGATACCTTTTACGGGCAGCATGGCGGCAGCGAAAATGCCGAAGTACACGATGACCACGCCTACCAAGTAGTGGGGATTTTCGCTCGCAATGGCTCCGTGATCGATCAACTGATCATGACGCCGATTGCCAGCGTATGGGGTGTACACGAGCATCCCGAGCCCCAGACCGACCAGGCGACACGCGAAGCCGCAGCTCACGACCATGACCAAGGGGAGGAAGAAGCACACGCTGCGCATGAGCATGAGGCAGAAGAGGAGCACCCTCACGCAGAACATTCGCAGGAGGAACGCGATATCACCGCCATGCTGATCAAGTTTCGTAGCCCCATGGGTATGGTGATGCTGCCCCGCATGATCAACCAGGAAACCAGCATGCAGGCGGCTCTGCCAGCCATCGAGATCAATCGCCTTTTCGAGCTGTTTGCGGTCGGCATCGATACCATTCGCGCCATCGCCTTAGTCATCATCGTGATTTCAGGCATCAGCGTCTTCGTGTCGCTGTACAATAGCCTGCGAGAGCGCCGCTACGAATTGGCACTCATGCGCAGCATGGGCGCTTCGCGCGGACAGCTTTTTTGGTTGGTGGTGCAAGAAGGGCTCATCCTGGCCCTGCTAGGCTATCTGCTGGGTATGGCCCTCAGCCGCGCCGGCATGTGGCTACTATCTGCCGCAGTGTTGGAAGATTTTCACTACGAATTTTTCAGCGCGCTCCTACTGACCGAAGAGCTGCCCCTCCTAGGCATCACGCTTCTGATCGGTTTACTGGCGGCCGCCATTCCTGCCACCCAGGCCTTTTCGCTCAATATCTCCAAAACCCTGGCCGATGGGTAAGGCTAAGTGAGGCTCAAAGAATAACTTCCCCTTTTTGTTTCACGCAGAGGCGCAGGGGCG
>CAYVAP010000139.1:0-9148 GCA_964449365.1 uncultured Bacteroidia bacterium | reverse complement strand
TCTGCCCTCTGCCCTCTGCCCTCTGACTTCTCTAAAATTTCACCGACCGATACAGATCCTTCATTTGTACGGTACACCCCAGCGATTTTAGCTGTACCGAGGCGGATAGGCCACGAATGGTTTTGATCTCCCAGAGGTCTTCGGCTTGTTTGAAGTGGGTGATTACCTCCGGTTCGGCTTGGCTGATCAGCAGGTATTCTTGTAAAGAAGCCAGTTGTCGGTAGTGATGGAACTTGAGCAGCCGATCGTCATTTTCTGTGCTGGTGGAAAGTACCTCGACGATGAGAGTGGGATTGACCAGGGCGTTGGGGTCCTTTACGCTAAACTGTGGCGCTTCGCAGCAAATGGGCACGTCAGGGTAGTAGGTGCGATTGGCCGACTCGATGCGGACCTTTAGGTCGCTGGTGTAGACGATGCATCTTTTCCCTGCGTCATCGATGGCATTGCCGATAAATCGCCCTGCGTTGGCACAGAGCTGACTGTGCAAGGGGGTGCCCCCTGCCATCGCGACGATGAACCCATTGTGGTACTCATATTTGGTGTCCGACTCTGCTTCCAGGGCCAGATAGGTTTCGTAAGAAGCATTCGAGAGGGCCTTTTCTGCCATGATTGACTTGATTTTCCCTAAAAATACAAAAATGGACATCAGGATCACATCCTACCCCCACCCATGTGAACGGTAATCGGAGTGAGGTATCCGTTTGCCCGACAGGTCGCATCGACACCATTCCCGTTGGTCCACCCGGGGGTTGCACTTGCAAAGCAGCCCTACTTTCCACCTTCCACTTTCCACCTTCCACTCTCCACTCTCAACTTCCCACTTTTCCCTCTCAACTTTTCACTTTTCCCTCTCAACTTTCCACCTTCAACCCTCTAACTATGAACTCCCTCTATCCCATCTTCCTCAAACCCACCATGCTGCGTTTTCTCATCGTGGGGGGCGGCCCGGTGGGGCTGGAAAAGCTCGAAAACCTGTTGCGCAGCAGCCCCGAGGCTGAGGTACGCCTGGTGGCTCCGGACATTCGCCCGGAGATCGAAGCGATCGCGGCGGCAAACGCCAACGTCCAGTTGACTTACGCCTATTTCGAGTTGACACATCTCGACGGCATCGACGTGGCCATTTTGGCGGCGGGCAGTCGCGAGGTTAGCGGGGCCATTCGCCGGCAAATCAAGGCCCACAGCCGGGTGCTGGTCAACGTGGCTGATACGCCCGACCTCTGCGATTTTTACATGTGCAGCGTGGTGACCAAGGGCGACCTCAAGGTGGGCATTTCCACCAACGGAAAATCGCCCACCCTGGCCAAGCGCTTTCGGGAGCTGCTGGAAGACGTCCTGCCCGATGAGTTGCCCGAGCTGCTCAACAACCTACGCAGCTACCGTGACCGACTCAAGGGCGACTTCGAATACAAGGTCAAAGCCCTCAATGAGTTGACGGCCTCCATGATCAGGCAGGAAGAAGGGCCTACGCCAAAGGGCTGAACGGATGGGCCCATCGCAACGGGGAAAGGGGGAAATCTACATTTTTGCGAACGATGGGAGGAGGCAGCGGTTATATAAAAAAACGATATTTGTTGTGCTTCTAAACAGATTTCATATCCCACTGATCCTGATGGTTGCATCTTTTACCATGGCCGTGGGTATTTCCATCCTGGAAGCCGTCGGCTACTTGCCTGCTTCCCAGACGCCGTTTGTGTTGCTCAGCATCACAGTGGTCCTGGCACCATTGGTCAATCGGGCTGAGCGCAAAGCTCGTCAGTTGTGCATGCAGCCCATTCGCAAGTGATATCGGTTGGGTGAGTATATACCAAGACCAACTAGTCCTATGGGGCTAGTTGGTCTTTGATGTTTTGGGAAGGTATGATGGGTATAGCCAGCTTCCTTTCACCCCATCTCCTTGCCGATGCGTAGCAGCAGATCGCGGGTAGCACGTACGCCCGCAAATTCATCCAGGCGATTGCCCTCGTACTCGACGCCTACGTAGCCGCGGAAGCCACTGGCCTTGACCAACTGCATGATCTTGCCAAAGTCGATCATGGTTTCGCGGCCTTGCTCGTTGAAGTCGTAGCTTTTGGCACTCACGCCTTTGGCAAAAGGCAGCAGTTCTGCCATGCCCTGGTAGCGGTCATAGCCTTGGATGCATGCGCCGTCTTTGCGCTCGAGGCAAAAATTACCAAAGTCTGGCAGGGTGCCACAGTTGTCCATCCCTACCTGCTCGATCACTGAGCTGAGCCATTTACCATCCGAAGAGTAGCCCCCGTGGTTTTCGACCAGCACATCGATGCCAGCCTGAGCGGCAAACTCACTGAGGCGCCCCAAGCCGTCGATGGCAGCTTGCTTCACCTCTTCGGCGCTTCCCTCTCCGGCGGCATTGACCCGGATCGAGTGGCAACCCAAAAAAGCGGCTGCTTCGACCCACTTATGGTGATTTTCGACCGCTTGTTGGCGGGCGGTATCGTCGCCATCGCCCAGGTTTCCTTCGTTGTCGCACATGATCAGCAAGCTGTTGACGTCGTAGTCTGCGGCTCGCTGCTTGAGATCGCTGAGCCACTTGGGGTCGGTGGCCTTATCCATAAAAAACTGATTCACATATTCTACCCCGCCAATGTTGAATTCGCGGCGAGCCACCTGAGGGAAGTCCAGCGGATTGAGGCTGCCTTCGAAAAAGTGACGGTGCAGCGACCACTGCGCCAGCGAGAGGCTAAAAAACATCTCACCACCATCGAGGGCCGATTCTACGGCGTTTTCGATTTGGCTTTCTTTGGAAGCGGGGTTGGAGGTGCAGGCGCTCAGCCAGGTAGGAGCTAGCAGTAGCCCCGCGCCAAGCTGCGTGCCTTGGCGAAGAAATTTTCTGCGAGAAGAAGCAGGCATACTCGGGGAAATGAGGGTATTGAGGAGAAATGAAATAAGCGTAGCTACGAATCTAGCCAATCTCCAGACTTTTTCCCATTTTTACCCTTGAATTGTCCCATGCATATCGTCATCCTCGACACCTTGGCCCTCACCGGCGATGACCTCGATTGGTCGGCGCTACAGCCACTAGGCAAGGTAGAGGGGTACGACCATAGCTCGCCTGCGCAAGTGATCGAGCGAGCCCGCGAGGCCGAGGTGATCCTCACCAACAAAGTCCCACTCGATGCCGATACCCTGGCCCAGCTCCCTCATTTGCAGTACATTGGGATAACGGCGACAGGCTATGACATGATCGACCTGGCAGCCGCTCGCGAGCGAGGCATCGTGGTGACCAACGCCGCCGACTATGGCACCGAGGCCGTGGCTCAGCATGTGTTTGCTCTGCTGCTAGCCCTCACCAATCAGGTGGCGCGCCACCATGCCGATATACAGGCGGGGGGTTGGCAGCGGCAGAATCGCTGGACCTATCGCCTTTCGCCTCTAAATGAATTGCAAGGCATGACCTTGGGTATCGTAGGCTTGGGGCGCATCGGGCAGGCCACCGCTCGGCTGGGTAGGGCGTTTGGCATGGAGGTGCTAGGCCATGCGCCCACCCGGCACGAGTGGCCCGGCATCACTTGGGTCGACGACCTCGATCTCATGGTGGCACGCAGTCAGGTGCTTAGTCTGCATTGTCCACTATCCGCAGAAACCCGTGAGCTGGTCAATGCTCGGCTCTTGGCCAGGATGCCAGCAGGTGCTTTTCTCATCAATACTGCCCGAGGGGCCCTGGTCAACGAATCCGACCTGGCCCAAGCCCTGCGCAGTGGTCATCTTGCCGGAGCAGGGCTGGATGTGCTGAGCCAGGAGCCGCCGCCCGCCGATCATCCTTTGTTGGGCTTGGAAAATTGCCTCATCACCCCCCACCTGGCCTGGGGGGCACGGGCCTCCCGAGAGCGTCTGATACAACAAGTGATCGCCAACTTACGCGCGTGGCAGGCGGGCAATCCGCAAAATGTGGTTGCTTAGCGTCCTGGCCACGGGCGATGATACCCCCTGGCTTATCGCAGCGACCAATCGCTCGAGAGATAGGCGCGCCGTACTTGATACAGGTCATTTTGGCGGTCGAGGTCGTTGCGCATCAGGTGGTCGAGATCGTGGTAGATGTAAAAGCAAAGCCAAAAGCCATAGGCATATTCCTGCTGAAGGCTTTTCGGAGTGGTATAGGCGGCGTACCACTGCGGATTGAGGCCGTAGGCTTGAGCGGTTTGCAGCGCGAGTTGAGCCTGCTCCCATTGGTGAGAAGCCATGGCTTTGAATAGCGCATAGACCTCCAGGTAGGTCCAGCGAGATGGGTCGATCAGTTCGGCGGCATCGTTGATGCCCAGGGCTCGCGCGGAAAGAATCTCGTCATATTGTTGATCGCCGTCTAGGTCGATGCGAATCTCATCCACGAAGCCGTTGCTGTCGGTGTCTTGGTACAAGAAAGATACCATGTCCTGCTCTTCGAGACCGCTCTGCCAGGGACGATGGTGCAGCGATTGGCTATTTTGGTTGATTTGCCAAATGCCCGATTCTGCGCCGAAAAGGTGCAAGCGGCCATCGAGCGGCGAGAGGTACAATTGCCCCTTGCCGCTGCAATCGAGGTCCCACTCTGCCCGGTCGCCGTTGAGGTCATAGACCTCTGATCGGCTGGCCAAAGGCCGCGAAGGCGGCGGGATCGGTACGCCGTCCCAATGGCGGCAGTCGTCATCTTCATCAAATACGAAGGTGGCTTGCTCCCACACAGCGTCTTGGAACATCATGCGCTGGGCTTTCTTGCGACGCGCAAAGTAAAGCTGATCGATCTGACGAAAACGCGGATCGTAAAAGAGCGAATCCGTACCGGGTAAGCCGCGCATGGACTTGAAGCGATGGGCTTCTTTGGCTCCATACTGAAGGCCCGGGCCCCGCAGATCGATGCTAAAGTCAAAGTCAAACGCCCGCTCGGGGTCGTTGTCGTTGTCGGCGTCAAAAGAAATGGTGGCGTGGTTGACCTGGCCTGCGAAGGCAAAATTGGGCTTGTAATCACTGGTATGGCGCTGGGGCGGTAGATCCTGCTCGGTATCTTCCATCAGGTCTCGTTCTTCGAAGCGAATGGAGTACTCCGTCAGGCCGTCCTGGTCGGGGTCGTAGCCGTGGTAGGGATTCTCCCAATTGTAGGCCAAATCTTTGAGGTTGTAGCTAGCGACCCTCGCTTGGGTGAAGGTGATATCGCCGCTGTAGTCGGCAAACACCTCAGGAATGCCCCCGCGCTGTGCGCCTTGCGTGGCCAGCCCCCGCCAGTCGATAGGCTGAAAATTGCCGTCCTCGTCATAGTCGATTTGCCAGAGGTAAAACCCCTCGCCCTCATCGGGGCTGGTGAAGGCTTCATCGTTGGGCGTCTGCTGGATAAACACTTGCAAATCAGCTACCTGATCGCCGTTTTCGTCGTTCCAGTCGATGATCAGGTCGTGCGGACCACCAAAAATGCCGTCGCCGTTGAGATCGGTGAGGAGGCAGTCGCTGTCGAGGTCGCCTTCGATATCTCCCATTTGCATGTCGTCGTCGTCATCGATCCATTTGACCGATATCTCCCCTAGCTGGTAGGTCAACACGTCTGGGTCGCCGTCTTGGTCGAGGTCCTGATAAGTCAGATCCTCTATCCCCGTGGTGAGGGGCAAGCGCCAGGGCTGCGACTGCGACTGGGTTCCCCAATAGGCAGGAGCCTCTTGCGCAACGAGCGGCGAAGCCTGAAACACCAGGTAGAGCATTACTAGCCACGAAGAGGGGAGCAAAGACAAAGGCGAGATACCAGGGTAGCGCATGTAATTGACGATAGTTTTCGGGAGAGAACAAATCCCGACGCCGGAAAAAGATGTTCCAGCGTCTCGTTACTTTTCCTGGCGAGAATTGTGCCAATCTCCCTTCATCGCTCCCTGCTTTGCGAGCTTTATTAGAGGATGGGGCGCGGCTGTCGGGTTGCCCTGCAACTTCAAGGGCTGGTCTGTGCCGCCCTCCCTTTATCAAACGTACCCTATGCCCTTTCCACATCGCTAAGTAACGCTCACAACTCGAAGCTCGACTCGCCATGAAAGGCTTCGTCCATACCGATTTCCTCGACTTCATCCTCGACGCGGCCCCCACCGGTGATCAGAGAAGAAAGTTTGTACACGAGCAGCGTGCCTAGGGCAGAAAACAAAATGGTGCCGCCGATGGCCCCTAGCTGGGAGAGCACCTGCCCGGGATTGCCGTAGAGCAGCCCTGCCGCGCCGTTGATAGCAGGATTGGCGAAAAAGCCCGTCAGCAGGGAGCCCCAGATGCCCACCAGTCCATGAATGCCAAAGGCGTCGAGGCTGTCGTCGTAGCGCATGAGGGCTTTGAGCTTGACCACGCCCAGGTAGCCGATCAGGCCGGAGGTAAAGCCAATCACCAACGCGCCCGACACGTCCACGTAGCCCGCTGCGGGGGTGATCCCTACCAGGCCAGAGATCACGCCTGAGGCCATGCCCAACATGCTGGGCTTGCCCTGGGTCCATTCGATGATCATCCAGCCGATGCCGCCCGCGCAAGCGGCGAGGTTGGTCACCAAAAAGGCATTGACTGCCACGCCATCGGCGGCCAGTTGGCTACCGGCGTTGAAGCCAAACCAGCCAAACCATAGCAGGGCCGAGCCTAGCAGCATCAGCTTGATGGAGAAAGGTTTGGGCTCCGTGTCGGGCTCGTGGCCTTTGCGCTTGCCGATCAGGTAAGCGGCGACCAGTCCTGCCACGCCCGCGTTGACATGGATCACGGTGCCCCCGGCGAAGTCTAGTTCGCCCAAACCTGAAAGCCAGCCCTCGCCCCATACCCAGTGGGCCAGCGGCGCGTAGACCAGTAGCACCCAAAGGGCCGCGAAGATGATCCAGGTGCCAAACTTGAGGCGCTCAATGAGTGAGCCGCTGATGATGGCTACCGCAATGGCGGCAAACATGCCCTGAAACACCACGAAGAGCAGCGTCGGGATGCTACCCGAGAGGTCATTGACCCCAATACCATGGAGAAAGGCATAGCCCAGTCCGCCCCAAATCGGGCTGTCGCTGGGACCAAAGGCGATCGAATACCCCGCCATGGCCCAGACCAGGCTGCCCACGGCAAACGCCACGTAGCTCATCCCTACGGTGTTGACCACGCTCTTTTTGTTGGAAAGACCGCCGTAAAAGAGCGCTAAGCCCGCCGGCGTCATGATCATGACCATCGCACTAGCCATTAGCACCCAGGCGGTGTCGCCGGCACTGAAGGCGCTGTCTTGCGCCGAGAGGCTGAGAGGCAACCACAAAAGCAAGATGAGAGGGACAGAGAGCTTCGCGAGCTGACGCATAAGAATGGGGCAATTGTTTGTATCAAAATGGTTGTAACCTATAACTGCCCTTGCAAGGTAATTAAATATATGCCTTCTATTTAAATTCTTGATATTGAAAAAATGGCGAATGAGTCAATTGAGGTACTCCCCCAAAAAAAGGACAGACGCCAGGCGTCTGTCCAGATTGAACCAAACTACTACTATTATGAGAAAAGATTGATCAGGTGGGGATGTAGTTACTACGTGCCGAAGAACTGATTATTGGGAGGGGCGGTAATTTTTTATTTAGCCAATCAATTGATCTGTTCAAAGTATCGATTAAGCAGATATAAGAGCTTACGCAGAAAGTCCGGGTAAGTTGAGGGCGAGTAAGATTTAGGAGAAAACCGTAATCGAGTCCTTTCGTGCCGAGCGACTTTGATCCCTGCTTGACGTCCAGGCGACATTTTGACGGTGGCCGTTGGCCAAACTTTCAGCTTCAAACTTCGTTTTCGTGATATGTTTGTTTCTACTCTAAAACAGACGCCAGACCAATTTGCTGTCCCCTCTTCATGCAGGACGCCTTTCTTCGACACCTATATCAGCGGCATCAGGAATGCCCAGAATGCCCCCCCCCCGAGGCCGTGGCCAACTTTTTCGTGGATCTCTTGGGGGTGCTGTTTCCTGATCACGCCAGCAAAAGCTTCGACTCGTTTGCTCGCTTCGAATTACATGTACTCAACCTCAAAGAAGCGCTGTACGAAATGCTCTACATGCGTCCCAACCGCGAGGATCTGCACAGCGCCAATAAAGCTGAGGCTTTCTTTCAGCGCATTCCGGCGGTCTTTGATCTACTCAAGCAAGACATCGCGAGCATGTACGCAGGCGACCCTGCGGCCCAGAGCGAGCGCGAAGTGGTACGTAGCTATCCGGGCTTTTACGCCATCGCGGCCTATCGCTTTGCCCATGAGCTCCATCAGCTCGGGGTCAAGGTCATCCCCCGCATGCTCTCCGAGCACGCCCACAGCAAGACCGGGATCGACATTCATCCGGCAGCCAAAATCGGCCATCACTTCTGCATCGACCACGGCACCGGCGTGGTGATCGGAGCTACCAGCTTGATTGGCCACCACGTCAAGCTCTACCAAGGCGTAACCCTGGGGGCCCTAAGCGTAGAAAAAGAAGACGCCGCCAAAAAGCGCCACCCCACCATCGAAGATCACGTGGTGATCTATTCTGGCGCGACCATCCTCGGCGGCAGCACCACCATCGGCCACCATAGCATCATCGGTGGCAATACCTGGATCACCCGCAGCGTACCCGCTTGCAGCAAGATCTATTACACCCAGACCCATGCCAACGGCAATGGTACCCAGGTGGATCAGATGGTGGTGAAGCCGCGTAGTTCGTAGTTTTTTGGTTAGTGGTTCACGAGCTACTCTGAACCCCAAACTCTAAAACTCCGAACGCTCAACTTTGACCCCCCAACTCCCTCCTATGCACCTCTTCGACCTCATCGGTAATACCCCCCTGGTTGAGATCACGCAGCTCAACCCCAACCCTTCGGTTCGGATTTTTGGCAAGCTCGAAGGGCAGAACCCCGGCGGCAGCGTAAAAGATCGCGCCGCCTATGGCATGATCAAAGGCGCGCTCGACCGCAAGGAAATCAGCCAAGGCGACCGCCTGGTCGAGGCTACCAGTGGGAACACCGGCATTGCCCTGGCCATGATCGCGCAAGCCATGGGGGTCCAGATGACCCTGATCATGCCCGACAACTCCACCGCCGAGCGCATCAAAACCATGCGGGCCTATGGTGCGGAGGTCATCTTGACTCCCTCAGCCAAGACCATCGAGTACTCCCGCGAGCTAGCTGAGGAGATGGCTGCCAACCAGGGCTACTTCATGCTCAACCAGATTGCC
>CAYVAP010000138.1:0-9224 GCA_964449365.1 uncultured Bacteroidia bacterium | reverse complement strand
AAAGCCGAGCTGAGCCGAGACCTACAGCTATGGTACGCCCGCAACAAAACCGCTGACATTCAAGCCGAACTCATGGCCTGCCTGGATGAGTGGGAACAGATCCATGCCTGAGGAATGAGACGGCTTACGCGGTAAGTACAAGGTACGATGCTGCCGATCACCCCCCTATCCCAGCGCTGCGATGCCAGGCAAGGTCTTACCTTCTAGGTATTCCAGCAAAGCCCCCCCACCCGTCGAGACGTAAGAGACGTCGTCTTCCATGCCCAATTGGGCCACGGCTGCCGCAGAATCGCCGCCGCCGATCAAGGAAAATGCGCCCTGCTTGGTGGCCTCTACCACCGCCTCGGCGATGGCTTGGGTGCCCTTGGCAAACTTTGCCATCTCAAACACACCCATGGGGCCATTCCACAAGATGATCTTGCTGTCGAGAATGGTATCGTAATAATACTTGAAGGTCTCAGGACCGATGTCGAGGCCCATCATGTCGTCGGGGAAGTCTTCGTTGCGGGTAACGATGATCTTGCCGTCTTCGCCAAATTGATCCGAGGCCACCGAGTCGACCGGCGTGAGCAGCTTGACACCCTTCTGATTGGCCTTCTTGATCAGGGCTGCGGCCGTGACCACGCGATCCTCCTCCAGCATCGACTTACCGATGCGGTAGCCCTTGGCCCGTAAAAAGGTGAAGGCCATGCCACCCCCGATCAGGATATAGTTGACCCGGTCCATGAGGTTTTCCATGATCAGGATCTTGTCCGAAACCTTGGCCCCGCCCATAATGGCGCAGATAGGGCGCTCCTCACTGTTGAGCACCTTGTCGGCGTTTTCGATCTCTTTTTGCAGCAGCTTGCCGCAGGCCTTTTCCGCCAAAAACTCGGCCACGATGGCGGTCGAAGCGTGGGCGCGATGCGCCGTACCAAAGGCATCATTGACATAATAGTCGCCGTGCTTGGCCAACTGCTCAGCGAAGGCGCGATCGCCCTTGGTCTCCTGCTTGTAAAAGCGCAGGTTTTCCAGAATCAACACCTCGCCCGGCTTGAGAGCCGCGCTTTGCTCAAAGGCGTGCTCCCCCACACAGTCATCGGCAAAGTGGATGGGCGCATCGATGTACTTTTGCAGGGTCGAAATGGTATGCTTGAGGCTGAATTTCTCTTCGGGTCCCTCTTTGGGACGGCCCAGGTGCGACATCAGCACGGCGCTGCCGCCGTGACTCAAAATATGCTGGATAGTAGGCACCGACTCGCGAATGCGGCGATCATCGGTAACCTGCTGATCACTGTCGAGGGGCACGTTGAAGTCGACGCGAATCAGCGCACGGCGATTGGCGACTTCTACCTGATCAATGTACTCCATAAATTTGGTAGCGATTGGGAAAATGGTGATGGGTAAAAGATTCCCCCGATGGTAAGCTGTGGTGGTGCGGGGGCTGTGGGGGTGAAATTAAAAAAATCCGGGAGGGAAGAAGGGAAAAGCGAACTGCTTTCTGTTACTTTTTACGAATCATGCAAATTAGCAGTTGAAGAGCTCGTGCGGCTTGGCCAGCCAAACCGCCTCCATTTACCCCAGCAGAAAAATCACCCCCTATGCTTCGACTAATCTGTGCTTGCCATTTTTGCCTGTATCTGGCCATGAGCCTGGCCCAATCTACCCTAGCCGAGCGGGACGCCATCCTCGCTTTTGCTCGCGCGGAGGTCGACACCCTCTGCTCGCCCTATCTGGGTGGGCGCGGCTACCTGGGCGAAGGCCACCTGCGCGCCCGCGACTATTTGCAAAACCGCATGCTAGAGCTCGGGGCCAATCCTCCTGGCAAAGCCAAGCCCTCCATGGTGCAGGCGTTTCCCATTCGCATCAACCTTCCCTCTCAAGCCAAGCTCAGCCTCGATGGCCAGCCTATGCAAGCCGGGCGCGACTTCATCGTCAACCGCTACAGCGGCAGCGGCAAGGCTCAGCGCGCCAAAGTCAAAGACCTGGGCTACGCTCTCGAAGAGCTTGACAACCTCAGCGACCGGGTAGTGATCTTCCGGGCGGGCTTTCCCCCCGACATCGCCAACGACAGCGAAAAACGTAAGCCCTATGAATCCCTCAGCCGCATCGAGCAGCGGGTAGAGCGCCTGCTGCCTGAGCAACCCGCCGCCATCATCGTGCTGCAAAACAAGCTCACCGCAGGCTTCACCCGGCAGCGCTTTCCCCGGCCTGTGTTGGAAGTACAGATTGATTCCATTCCCAGCAAGATCAAACACGCCAGCTTTGACATTCAGACCGAGCTGACCCAGGTCGCCTCAGCCAATCTAATGGCCGTGGTGCCAGGCACCCAGCGCCCCGACGAATACGTGGTGCTCACCGCCCACTACGATCACCTGGGTCAATACGAGGACGCCATCTTCACCGGAGCCAATGACAATGCCTCGGGGGTGGCCATGCTCCTGTCCATGCTGGCACATCTGGCCCAGCACCCCCTGGATCGCTCGGTGCTCTTCATCGCTTTTGGCGGCGAAGAGACCGGCCTGCTCGGCTCGCGACACTACGTCTACGAGGATCCGGTGGTACCCCTCGACCGCATGGCATTTTTGCTCAACCTCGACCTGATGGGCAACGGCGACGAAGGCATCATGGCGGTGGGGGGCAAAGACTACCCTGACTATTTCGACCGGCTGACCGCCCTCAACGACTCGCTCGACCTGGTCCCGACCCTGCGCGCCCGCAGCAACGCCCCCAACAGCGACCACTTCTTTTTCCTGCGCAATGGCGTCCCCGGCTTTTTCGTCTACACCCTGGGCGGCCCGCCCCACTACCACGACGTCAATGACACCGCGGCCAATTTGCTGCTCAGCCGCTTCGTAGAGGTGCGGGAGTTGCTGCTGCGCTTTTTGCGAGAGGTGGGGAATGGGTAGATCCGTTATTGCTTTCGGTCAATATTTCTGACAAATTTGGAACCAGACTCCAAATTTGTCAGATATGATCCCACGTCAAGCTGGAACTAAGATCATGGCCTTGACCCGCCAATTTAAGGCCGTAGCCATCATCGGGCCACGTCAGAGCGGTAAAACCACCCTTTCGCGCGCCTGTTTTCCGGATAAGCCCTACGTCTCCCTCGAAACCCCCGATGCGCGTCAGTTTGCCCTGGAAGACCCCAAAGGTTTTCTCGCTACCTATCCCGACGGGGCCATTCTAGACGAAATCCAGCGGGCTCCAGAATTGCTATCCTGGCTGCAACAGCGCCTCGACGAGGAGACCCGCAAAGGCACTTTCATCCTCACTGGCTCCAACAATTTTCTACTTCTAGAGCAAATCACGCAGTCTTTGGCAGGCCGGGTCGCCTATCTCGACCTGCTACCCTTGTCGCTCAAGGAATGGCTGCCGACCCGCGAAGCGAGCCCCACCTTGGATCAGGCTTTGTTTCAAGGAGGCTATCCCCCCATTCTAGCTGATGGCATTGCCCCCCAGGACTGGTTTCCGGCCTACCTACGCACCTATGTCGAGCGCGACGTACGCCAGATCAAGAACCTCGGCAACCTACTCGCCTTTGAGCGCCTGCTTGCCCTCTGCGCCGGGCGAGTAGGCCAACTCCTCAATTACTCCCACCTAAGCAATGAGTTGGGCATCGATGTCAAGACGGTACAATCCTGGCTGGGTATCCTCCAGGCCAGCTACATCATCCACCTACTTCCCCCCTTCTTTCAGAATTTCAACAAACGCATCGTCAAAACCCCTAAGCTCTACTTTCATGACACCGGATTAGCAGCCTACTTACTGCGCATCTCTGATCCTCAAATCCTCAATACTCACCCCTTGCGTGGTTCTCTCTTCGAAAACTTTGTCATCAATGAGCTGCTCAAAGACCGCTTCAACCAGGGCATGCGCAGCAACCTCTACTTCTGGCGCGATCAAAGCGGTCATGAATTAGATCTCCTCCTCGACGAAGGAGCTGCCATCATTCCCATAGAAATCAAATCAGCCCAGACCATCAACTCTGCCTTCTTCAAGGGCCTCGACTTCTGGCAGAAACTCACCAATAGCGATACCCCTGGTCGTATTTACTATGGCGGCGAAGGCCAGCAGACCCGCTCCAGTGGGCACAGCGTGATCGGTTGGCGGGCCTTGACTTGATTGCCCTCCGGCATAGATCTGCAACTCGTGGCAAAGCACCCCGCAAGATCTTCACAAAAGTGCTATCTTTATGGCAAACACCTCTCCTCATGCCACGCAGCTTCTTTCTCCTCTGCCTCTGCCTACTCGGTTTGGGTGGGCGCGCGCCTGAGCAGGCGACCCGCCCAAGCCAAGACCACGCCCTCTTCTTCGCCGTGGCCGACTACGACGATGCCTCCGGCCTGCTCGACCTGCAAAACCCCATCAAAAACGCTGAGGCCCTTGCCGCCCTGCTGGAGCGCGACTTCGGCTTCACCACCGAGATCGTACGCAACCCGACCCTCAAGCAGATCGAAGACAAGCTGTTCGAGTACCGCGACCTGTACGCCGAAGGCCGCCTGCCCAGCGAGGGGCAACTCCTGATCTCCTTCTCTGGCCATGGCGAGATGGAGTTCAACGAGGGGTATTTTCTCCCGCGCGACGCGGATCCCAAGCCCAGGCTGCTGCGCCACAAGGCTCTGCCCTACACCTACTTGCGGCAGTTCATCAACAGCATCGACTGCCAGCACATCCTGGTGGCGGTGGACGCCTGCCACAGCGTGGCCTTCGACCCCAGTTGGCGCAACAGGGGGGGAGAGGGGGAGTTTGGACGGCCCGGCGAGCTGTCCGAAGGCCAAAAGCTGCTGCAAGCCCACGCCGAAGCCAAGACCCGCCTCTTCTTCACCTCCGACGGCAAGGGCGATCAGACCCCAGACCAGTCCGACTTCAACAAGAAGCTGCAAGAGGGCCTGCTGCTGCCCGGCGGGGTGGACGGCATCCTCACCAGCTCGGACGTCTTTGCGGTGCTGAGCCGGGCGCGGCCTACGCCCCATCGGGGCGAGTTTGGGGACGATGAGCCGGGGAGTAGTTTTCTCTTCGTGCGCGAGACCCCCGATTACGACGACCTCGCCGCCGACGCCGACGCTTGGGCGCTGGCCGAGCGGCGTAATAGCCTGTCCGCTTATCAGGATTACTTGCGACGCTTTCCCCAGGGCGACTTCGCGGGGGTAGCCCGTACGCGGGTGCGCGACCTGGAGGCCGAGGCCGAGCAGCAACGCGACCTGGCTGACTGGGCCAGGGCCAAGGACGCTAATAGCGTGGCCGCCTATGAGCGCTACCTCAGCGAGCATCCCGAGGGGCGCTTCGTGGCTGCGGCGGAAGATCGAATTACCCGTCTCAAGGCGGGGAGCTTGCTGGATGAGCCAAAAGCAGCCGACCTGCCCGACGGCTTCGTCTTCATCGAGGGGGGGAGCTTCCAGATGGGCAGCGAGGAGGGCGAGAGCGATGAAAAGCCTGTCCATCGAGTCACGGTGGATGACTTCTACCTCGCGTCAGCGGAGGTTACCAACGAAGAATTCTGCGCTTTTCTCAATGCGAAAGGCAACCAAGAAGAAGGTGGAGTTACTTGGCTAGAGATGAATGAGTATGTCCAGATTGAAGAGCGTGGTGGACGCTTTGTTCCCAAGTCGGGTATGGCCCAGCATCCAGTGGTTGAAGTATCCTGGTACGGTGCCAGGGCCTACTGCCAGTGGCTAAGCGAGACCCGACCAGGTAGCTACCGCTTGCCCACTGAGGCGGAGTGGGAATATGCGGCTGGTGGAGGAGCGAGCGCCCGAACCAAGTGGGCCGGGACTAATCTGGAAGCTAGCTTGCGCAGCTATGGCAACTACTCTGGCACTGGTGGAAAAGACAGCTACCTAAATACCGCTCCGGTGAAATCCTTCGATCCGAACGGACTGGGCCTCTACGACATGAGCGGCAACGTCTGGGAGTGGTGTCAGGATTGGTACGACAGCAACTACTACACTGGTAGCCCCAGTAAAAACCCCACAGGCCCCAGCGATGGCGCGAGCCGCGTGCTCCGGGGGGGCAGTTGGAGCAACTACCCGCAGAGCCTGCGGGTAGCCTTTCGCAACCTCTACACCCCCGGCTACCGGAGCTACGGCTTCGGCTTCCGCCCCGCCCGGTCCCTTTGATTTTGTATTTCTTGCCTTTTTGCCTTCTGGCTGTATTTCCTTTTATTCTTTTAGTGTACCAGAGTTGGTTTTTGGTCGAAGGCCAGTGGTCACGTTTTCCTAGGGTTTTTGAAGAAAAACTTGGTTTCTATGCGGGAAAACGTGATGGGGTGGGTTTGCGGTTTTTGCATATATGGGTCACGTTTGCCAGGCTGGTATGGTCCTCGCACGGCTACCCTTCACAAGGGTTCAAAACCCTTGTGAAGGGTACAATCCACGCGAGGTGGAGGATGTATTCCCTTCTCTGGCTCGGATTTGCAATCCGGGTCAGATCATTCCCCTGCCATATGTAGCACCTGCTGATAAAGAGCCTCCGCGATGAAAAAACCAGCTTGCTGCCGTATTTGATCCACGATGGGCTTGACGGCAGGCAAATGCCCTGTTGATTTCGCCTCTAGCAAAACGCCTAGCAACCCTGTGGTTCGCAGCTTGTATTGGCGCGCCACGCTCCGCCCCAGTTTTTCATCCATCAGAATAACGGGAATAGATAGCTCGACTGCCAGCGCAATGGCGGCGGATTCTCCCATATCCAAATCCTGCCGGAGCTGTTGAACCAAGGTCTGGTTACGTACCGTTTTCACCTCCAGCCATGAGGCGTTGGTGAGTACAGACAAATCGGGATGGAAAACTGACAATTCTTGCCAGACCTCTTGCGGTACGTACACTTGCTGGAAAACCGCTGGAAGTAACTGCACTTGGCTGATGGTCAGTAAATTGCTGATCGGCGAGGTATCGCTGATGACGATCATTCCGACAGGCGGCTGAGGGTTTCCAGATCCTCCTTCAAATCTGCCACATCATACTGGAGCGGAATGCCCTTTTCTGCTAGTAAACGCTGGAAAGCCATCTTATGCAATTGAGCAAATTCAGCGGCTTTGCCCAGCGAGACCTTTCCAGTGCGATAAAACAAGATGGCGACCTCCTGACGCAAGGTATGCTCGGTGTAGCCAGTCTGTTGAAGCAGGTCAGATGGGACGGTCAGGCGCATGGTGAGTTGACTTTCCTGTGTGTATGGAGGAGGCTTGTCTCCTTGGTTGGGCTGATGTTTTGGTTGAAGATACGTATCCGAAAGGAGAATGGCTATCTTCTCTGGCTCGGATTTTCCATCCGGACCAGTTGACGCCTTACCCCTCCAAGGGTTCTGAAATCCTTAGGAGGGGTGCTTACTACAAACACCCTTCATTCTTTTGCCGCCTTGAACCCATGCCGTATCTTCCTGTCAAATATCCCGTCATGCTTCGCTGGTTGCCTGTTTTCTTGTTGATAATCGCCTCGGTGTCCTTGGGGGGACGTATGGCCGATCCGGTTGGCGTAGGGGCGGTTTGCCAACCGCCCCTACGTTCGGGCAAGGATTACGCCCTTTTCTTCGCCCTGGAATCCTACCAGCACTGGTCGCCGCTGCGCCACCCGCACGACGAAGCCGAGGTACTGGCTCAGGAACTGCGCAGCAACTATGGCTTCCAGACCGAGATCGTGCAAGACCCAAGCGATCAGGAGATTTATGAGAAGCTGGAAGAATACCTTCAGCGCACCTACGCCGCTGACGCCCAATTGCTGATCTTCTTCTCTGGCCACGGCGAGTTTGTCGAAGATACTCGCGAGGGCTTTTTGATCCCCATCAACGCCCAGCGCGAAGACTTCATGCAGCGGTCTTACCTGCCCCACGACCGCTTCAAGAAGTGGGTCAATACCATTCCCTGTCGGCACATCCTGCTGGCCATCGACGCCTGCTATTCTGGCACGCTCGACGACCGCATCGCCGGGGTCAGAAATGACAAGCCTGACTTTCGGCGGCCTCAGGCGGGAGCCGACCAAGGCCCCTCCCCCGAGCAGATCGAGGGCTTCGTGCTGGACAACCTCCAATACCAGACCCGCTTTTACCTCACCTCCGGCGGCAAAGAGCAGACCCCCGACCGCTCGCAGTTTGCGCGGCAGATGCTGGACGGCCTGCGCAGCACCACCCGACAGGATCCGGTGCTGACCTTCACCGAGCTGAAGGGCCACCTGGAAAAGGCCCAGCCCCTGCCGCGAGCCGGGGAGTTTGGCTACAACGAGCCAGGGCTACGCAACTTCCTCTTCGTGCGGAAGCTCAACAGCTTCCCCCTCGCCAAGGGCACCTCAACCACGACCCGCCCCCCAGCTGCCGAGGACCGCCGAGGGCTTTTTTCAAGAAAGATTGGCGGAACTTACCCTGTCGCAAACTGGACTGCGCTATCTCGTATATGAGGTATCTACTCAATCGATTCTCACATGGAAAAAATAGAACGCTATCGTCAGGCCATCAAAGCGGTCCTCCAGTACGTGGGAACGCTTGGCCAGAAGCCAAATGATCCCATCGAAACCCAGCTCATCACCGATGATGAGCACGGGCATTACCTGCTGTTTTCCAACGGATGGATCGGCGAGCGCCGTACCTATGGCTGCCATCTGCACCTTAGCCTGGCCGCCGATGGCAAAGTATGGCTGCAACACGACGGGACGGACCTGATCGTGGCCGACTTGCTCATCGAGCAGGGCATCCCTCAGTCGGACATCGTTTTGGGCTTTCACCCGCCGCTGGTTCGACCGGATACGGGCTTTGCCGTGGCGTAGCTGCTTGGGCGTCGATGCGTCTCGATCGAAGACACGACGAACAGATCGCCGCCCCTACACCGGGGGTGCCATAGGGTGAGAGGGAATCACTACGTGCAACTTGGACGCTTGTGCCCTTGCTTCGACTGCCCTTTACCGATCTCCATAAAAAAAGCCTAAGTGAGGCTTAAAGAATAACTTCCCCTTTTTATTTCACGCAGAGACGCAGAGTAAAAATTTGATAAACAGGGAGTTGTATTTTTTTGCCTAAAGTGGAAAAAGGGAGTTTATTTTTCGACTGTTACTAAGTAACGCTCGAAAAATAAGTTCCGCTTTTGACTCGATCTCTCGCCCGCATACTGCGTCAGAAAAAGCCTCATTTGGCCCGCCAAACTCGGTTTTTCTTCCTTGTCTACGAACGAGATCTCTTCGCAAAATCGGGAAGTAATTTTTTTCGCGTTACTAAATCCCTTTGTTATTGCTGAGTTACAGTATTTTCATCTTTCAAAATACGCC
>CAYVAP010000137.1:4504-9397 GCA_964449365.1 uncultured Bacteroidia bacterium | reverse complement strand
CACCATCATCCGGATCACATGCGGATACTGATTCACGTTCACCCGCAGGAAGTACTGCCCCTCGGGCAGGTGCGCCACTGGCAACTGCAAGGTCTGGACCCCCGCGCGCAGTTCGCCTTGGTAGAGGCGACCCAGGCCTTGGCCCAGGTTGTTGAGCAGGTGCACCTCGATGCGCGCCTGTTGCGGCAAGCGGAGCGAAAGGGTCGCGACACCATCTTCCACCGGATTGGGGAAAAGGTGGAGCTTGGTCTGCTTCAACTGCGGGCGCAGGCTCACCTGATTGCTATAGACCGATTCTCCTTG
The DNA here is from genome assembly GCA_964449365.1 of uncultured Bacteroidia bacterium. Classification (GTDB taxonomy): domain Bacteria; phylum Bacteroidota; class Bacteroidia; order J057; family J057; genus CAYVAP01. Next base: position 9,094 of record CAYVAP010000137.1, on the reverse strand, counting down.
GTGCAACACGCGCATGCGGTAGAGGTTGGCCCGGTCGTACAGGAGTTCCTCATCGGTGTGGCTATAGCGCTGCCCTTCGTTGAAGGCAAAGCTGCTCAGCGTCACCCACTGTCGATCTATGTATTTCTCCAAATAAGCAGTGGTGAAGTCGCCCTCCACCTGCCAGTCGAGTTGAGCGCGCTCCATGTCGAGCAAGCGACCCTCCAACTGTTGCGCCAGGTCAGAGAGAATGTTACAGCTTGCTACCGACACCATTTGGCGCACCTCATTGTCGCAGCCACAGTTGCCCGGCATACGCATGGTTACCTCGTAGTTGCCTGGCGCAGGAAAATAGTGCATGGGGCTACTCGCCATGGTAGTGGGCGAGCCATCGCCAAAGTCCCATTCCACCATGCCACTGGTGGTCGGCTCGCTAGCCATCACCTGAAACTCCGTGAAGCGCGGCGAGTTGGGATCCACCACATCCAGCTCCAGCTTCCAGCGCTGGGCATAGCGGTCGCGGCTCTCGCAGATCTCATAGCTGTCAAACTGCGTAGTCTGTAGCTCGGTCGCATCGAAGACCTTCACCAACTGCCAAGGCCCCCCGTCGGCGTAGTAGAGTCGCGCCTCCACCGGAAACTTCTGCGGGTAATTGCCATCGTTCCAGAACTGAAGGCGATCCACCGACTTAGGCACGAAGTACCGCCATTGCAGCCAGACCGTAGCGGTATCGGCATTGTTGCCGTACCAGGCCAGGCTATTGAGGCCATCGTGCAGGCGGGCAAAGTTGTAGGTATAGCCCTGCGACACTGAGAGCTGGTTGAAGCCCGGCGCGGTGCCAGTCCCGCCGTAGAGCAGCAGCTCAGTGCCCACCGTGGCCTGGGTGGGGCCAGGCACCAGCGCCTGATTGGCAAAGAAGGTAGGATTGTTCACACAATTGGCCGTGAAGGCAAAGTCCAGGTCCAGGGTATCCACCACATGCACCGCCGCGCTCAGGCGCGCGTTGCTGTTGCACTGGTCATTGACGTAAAGCTGAATGCTCTCGGCCAGGCCGGCCAGGGTGAGCGAGTCGATGTTGTAGGCAATGGGTATCCCGCCGATCTGCGAGAGGTACCAGTCGGTATTGCCCGAAGCCTGCACCGTGATGGTATCGCCCAGGCAAATGGTCACGTCAGAGATATCCAGCCCACCGCTGCCGCGACGGCGCAGATCGCTGCCATCGTAGGGGCCACCGGCAAAGAAGTTTAGGGTCTCACAGGTGGTATCGCCCCGGTCGAAGCCATCGTATGGCCCACCGGTAAAGAAGTTGGGGGTTTGACAGGCCACCGCAGGCGCATCCTGGTCGAAGCCATCGTAGGGCCCGCCAGTGAAGAAGTTGGGGGTTTCGCAGCCCCCCGGCAGCAGCGCTTGGCCTGCTCCATCGAAAGGACCACCCGCCCAGAGGCTGGGCGGCTCCGGACAGCCCAGATCGATCAGGGCTTGACCCTCCCCATCGCGGGGACCACCCGCCCAGATCGAGGCCATGGTTACTGTGTCGCAGGGCGCGTCGCCCGCATCGGTGTCGAAGCCGTCGTAAGGACCGCCCGCGAAGAAGTTCAGCGCTGCGCAGAGGCTATCGAAGATGCCGCGATCAAAGCCATCATAAGGCCCCCCACTGAAGAAATTCAGCGTATCGCAGGGAGGAGGCGGCGCCCCCTGGTCAAAGCCATCGTAAGGCCCGCCGCCGTAAAAGTTGGGCGTGATCACCGTGATGGTCCGGCAGAAGGTATCGGCGCAGTTGCCATTGGTTACGGTCAGGCACACCTCATAGCTGCCCGGCACCGCGTAGGTGATGCTCGGCGGATTGGGGCCGCTGTGGGTGGCAAAGTCGGCGCTGCAAAAGCCGCCCCCGGCGCAAAATTCCCAGTAGTAGGTCGCACTCGCCAAGGTGTTGCTGCTGGCGTTGCTGATAGCCACCGGGTTGTCGGCGATCACCGTGTCAGGCAGGCCAAAGCCCGCCATGGGCACCGGGTACACGATCACCTGCCGCAGCGAGGTGTCAGCCAGGGTATCATAGCTCACCACCAAGCTCACCAGATAGGTGTCAGCCACGGCGTAGGTATGGCTAGGACTGCCGTAAGTGGAGGTAAAGCCATCGCCAAAATCCCAGAGGTAGTTCATGCCCATCCCCACTGACGACTGGTTGACGAAGTCGACTGGCGTACCGGCACAGCCCGCCGTGAAATCAAAGCTGGCGTTGGGGGCAAAAGGGTTGATCGGCTCACAACTCTGATCCGTAGAGGGGGTAGCGTCCACGTTGAGGGTCACGTCCCCCGAGGCATTTTCTGGCAAAATCACCTGAATCCACAGCCCGCTGTCGCGGCGACACTTCAGGTTGAGGGTAATGAAAACGTCATCCACGCAGTTTTCGAAGGTCATCAAATCGCAGGAGCCATTGCCCACCCGGTACTGCACCTGCAGGCTGGTGGCGGTGGTGTTTTCGATCAGGCTCACGTCCAGGTCCATCTTGGCCGTGTCGGTGATGTTGATGTGAAACCAGCCGGTCTTTTTGCCGATGGGCGTACCGGCACAGCCTAGCTCCGGCTGCGACTCACCGGGACTTTCGCCGATGGTCCAGCAGTCCACCGTGCCCGTAGCCTGAAAGGTTCCCGCCCCATTGACCACCATACCGATGGAGTCGGAGCAGAAGTCGCCCGGATAATTTTCCAACCACACCCGCGGGTACACCGTGGCGTTGGGAAAATTGCAGCCTGTGATCATGACGTAGTAAGTGCCCGCCGAGTAGCAGGTCGAGCCCCAATAATAATTGCCCGGAAAATCGGGGTTATTGGTCAGATAGACCTGATTGAGCGGCACCCGCTGCAAGCCCGAGGTACTGCTGTCGCCGGGGGTTACCTCGCGGTAGAGCTGAATGTCATCGGCGTTATAGCCCGTTTGGCCGTTGTCGGTGCGGGTATAGTTGAGGCGCATCAGGCCCGAGCTGCCCACCTCCATGCGGTACCAGATGGTTTTTTGCCCGCAGCTATTCTGATCGGTCGCGTCTTGGGTGGCACAGGTCAGGTTGCCTTCGCAGCCACTGAAAGTCCCACTCACCAGGGTGGTGTCGTCGTACGGCGCGTTGCAATCTGTGGTGGGGCTGCCGCTGATCAGGTTGGCCTGCGAATAGTGATCGTACAGCACGCTGGTGCCAGGGATATTGGAAAAGCGCAGCCCCACCTGCACCTGCATGTTGGGCCAGTTACTTTCGCTGTAAGCGTTGTAGTAGGCGTAGCGATCCACCAGCACCACGTAGCGATCGGTGGTCACCGCCGAGCAGGGGTCGCGGAAGATGTTCACCGATTGGCTCACGTTCTGGCAATAATATCCTTGGTTTGACACCACAAACTCCAAATCCGTATCGGTCGAGTCTACCAGCGGCAGCACGTTGTTGGGCACGCGGTACACCGCAAAGGGCAGGTTGCTGGGCTTGCCCGGGGTGAGGCCATAAACCGACACATCCACCGAGCCCGGCCCGGTGATTTCAAAGGTGTACCACAGCGTTTGGCGGGGGTTCACATTCATCGGCAAGGTATAGGGCATGGTCTGAGTGCCAATGGGGCAGACGTCCGCCGGCTCAGTGTCATAGGCTCCGGTCGAGCAAAAGATGAAATCATTGCTGCCTGGCCGCCCCAGCGCATCCAGGCCCGTGCCGGGTGCGCTGCGGTATTCGGTGCCGTTGAGGGGGATGTTGCCAAAGTCATAGGCATGCGCCGCGTGATCGTAGCGCGAGGTGCCCAGCGAGTCGACGTAGATGCGCGGGGTGATGCTGGTGCCGATGTAGCTGTCGCTGTAAAAGCTCACTAAGGTGTAGGTGCCTGGGGCCATACATTTCCAGAAATCATCGCCAAAGCAATCCTCGTTGATGGTAAAGGGCGCGGTCTGGGTGGTGATATCCCCGTCGTAGAGGCGCGACTGCCCGTTGCGGTTGCCAGCCGTGTTTTCGATGCGCACGAAAGACGGCTGCGTGAGGGTAAAGACCCGGTAGCTCACCCGGTTGTGGTAGCTCTGGCAGGGAATGATGCCCGCCGGAAACGGCGTATCCGGGATGCAGTTGAAGTACTCCGTGCCCAGGGTGTACAGCGTGTCCTGCTTAGGAATGGTGTCGGTGTGCGCCTGACGGGGCGCCCAGGTCAGCGCATTGCCACCGTTGACGCTTTCGGCCTTGAGAAAGGTATTGAACTGTGGCTCCTGATAGGGCGCATTGATCGAGATCTGAAGATTGGTACGGTCGCCGATGGCCTCGCCCCGCTCGGGGTTGCAGTAAGTCGGGTCGGTAAAAGTCTCCCCGTCGCCATAGGTGACCACCGTGTACCAGCCCGCAGGCATGAAGTCGCAACTACTCTGGTCGAAGCTGCTGAAGCAATCACGCACCAGCCCACTCAGGCTGCCGTTGCTGGCCCGCCCGTCGAAGAGGCGATGCCGGATGTAGCCGTCGCTCCAAGCCGTCTGGCTGATCAGGTGGTCAAAGTCGACCGAGGCCGGGTCAGCCAGGTAAAACTCCCGGAAGATCATCTTGGTGGCATCGCCACAGGGGGCGTAGCCCAGCACATTCTGGGCGTTGTCGGTACAGGT
>CAYVAP010000137.1:0-4404 GCA_964449365.1 uncultured Bacteroidia bacterium | reverse complement strand
ACCTGATCGGCCAAGCCTTGGATCTGCCCCCCCACCACCGGCAACGTGCTGGCATCGCCTCGGTAGATGCGGTAGTCGAAGCGACTCCAGTTGCCATTGCTCACCCGGATATAGCCGTCGTAGGGAATGTCAAGTACCCGATACATGGCCCGGTCGTTGCCGCTCTGGCAGCTATCGCCCGCCGGCATGATGGTGGTCTGGCAGTCGATGAAGTTTTGCGTGGTAGGATAGGTCGAGCCAGGCACCAGCGGATTGCCGCCGTTGATGGCTTCGTAGTCATTGGCACCGCTCAGGGTGTAGGCGTTGAATTCCTGCTGCAGCAGCTCCACGTTGAGGGTAGCACTTTTGCCCAGGCTGGTGTTCGACTCCGGCCAGCTCGGGGCATTGATGGTACCCAGCACCTGCACCGAATAGACCCCTGGCGCCAGGCAGGGCAGGTCGATGTTGCCGTTGCTTTCGCCCAGCAGCGGCAGGTTACAGTTGAGCCCCGCGTCGCCTGCGAAGACCCGGACGTACACCGGGGGCTGGCCGTAGGCCAGGCGACTGATCCGCACATTTTGCTCCTGGTCGATCTCAAAAGTCGTCCACCAGTTGAGGTCGTATTCTCGAGTGCCATACACGATGGTGTCGGGAATATTGCTGCCACAGGCGTAGGTGCTCATCAGGGCATTGCAAGAAAAGTAATCACTCACCGAGTGAGTTCCTTGCGTGGTGAGCAGCCCCAATTGATGCGAGGGCGGCAGCGCCGCCGGATCGGGCCCTTGCGTCAGGTTGCCACCCAATTCATCTAGCCCCACCTCCAGGTTGCCGAAATAGTCCGTATCGAAAAGAAGTTGTACACTATAAGTCGTGTTGGGCAGCAGCTCACAGGGGAAAAACATCGCCTGGTAGTTGCCACTCGAAGTCTGGGCCAGGGTATCGCAGCCCCCCATCTGAATCAGGCCCGTGGAGTCGAGGCGCACGTCGCCCAGGTAGAGGTTGAAGCCAAAGCGGCGCGGGGTGGTCACGCTGCCGTCAAAGGGAAATTCGCGGGCATAGAGCCGGATCAGGTCCACCACGTTGTCGGTGGTGAAGGTGTGCCAAGTGCTCTTGGTAAAAGAAGAATCGCCGCAGATATTTTCCCCCGGAAAAACTGATTGACAGCCGACCTCATAGGTAGCGGGCGCGATGCTGGTCCCGCTAGCTACTTGAAAGTCATAGGCATGGGCCGCAAAGTCGTGGTCCACCTCCGTGGCAGAAGAAGGGCGCACCTCCAGACTGACGATCAGCTCGCCGTTCACGTTGAGGTCCGAGCCAATTTGCAGCAGGTACTCCCCCTTGCGCAGGCAGGCGTGGGTAAAGCCCTCGATCTGAAAAATGGGCGGATCGACCACCTCGGCCACCCCCGGCAGGCAACTGCCGTTGCGGTAGAGGGTCCAGCCCGCGTTATTTTGCGGGATGCTGTTGCTGCTATCCTGGCTCAGCAGAATCTGCACCTCCCGCGTGGTGGGTAGGCTAAAGCGATACCACACCGATTTGCCGTTGGGCACGCCCGGCGAAAAGTATTCGCCCGGCTGGGCGGTGGCGCTGGTCATGTCCACCGTATCCGCGATCACCAGGCCATAGCCATAGCCCGCCCCGGGTACCGGGATGAGCTGCGCGTTGGCACAATCATCATTAGCTGGCTGCGCCCACAGCCAGAGCGGCATTAGGCTCAGCCAGAGCCAGCCTATACGAAGCAGGAGAAATCGGCACATGGTGGGGGGAATAATTCGGAATGGGGAATTTGGAATTCGGAATGGAGGGCGTTGCTTAGGCCCCCAGCGTGTCTAAGACCATGTTTGGAACGTACTTTTCTGATAATCAGGGACTACGGTATGTAATAAAATTAGCCATCTTACAGCAAGGCCGCTTTCCAGAAGCTTGGTAGAGGTTCTGCAAATGGCTGAAATCCAAAATCCTTAACTATCAGCGAGTTTGGTTCCAAACATGGTCTAAGCCGCAGCACGTTCGATGACGAATGACGAATGACGAATGTCGAATGCGCAGCCTACCGTACCCCGCGACCACCGATGTTGTACTGACGGCTGGTATTGTTGTAATAATCCCAATAGCGGTCTGAAACGCGCAGGCGATCAGTGATGTCGGCGTAGGAGCCACCGCGCAAGCTGCGATAGCAGGTGCCCGTGCAATCCACATACGGCCAGGTGGCCACGTCGGCCACGCCATTGGCGTCGAGGCTGCCATCGCCCCAGGCCCCATCAAAGCCCGTGTGCTGGGCATCGGCCCAGGCGCACACCGTTTGCTCCCAGACGTTGCCGCTCATCTCCATGATGCCATAGTAGGTGGCCCCGGTCTCTTGTCGACTGCTGCTGCTGTTGGTGGCAAAAATACCCACCCGCAGCGGGCCATTGCCCCCGTCGCCGCCGTTGAGGTTGTTGCTCAGATAGTGCGAATTGGCGTCGGCAGTCAGAATCAGCTCGGTGCCGTCTTCGGGGGTGGCCACCAGGCTCGCCTCGGTGATGCTGGTACTGCCCCAGGCGTAGCCACCCACGTAGGGGCCTACCCCACGACAAGCTTTTTCGTATTCTAGATCAGTCATGGGGCGCAGCGCTGCCCAATCGAGGTAGGCCAGCAGATCGGCCCAGCTCAGGTAGTTACAGGCCCGGTCGGGCCGATCGCTGTAGTAGATGCTGGGTGGGGTGCCGCCGTTGGTGATGCGGTGGCGATAGTCGTTGAAGTAGTTGGGGAACCGCGCCACCATGCTGGTTGCATCCAGGGTGTTGAGGAAAGCGGCATATTGGCCCTGCGAAATCTCATACTTCATGCAGTAAAAGGCGGCGTAGCCTTTGGGATAGGCCGCCGGCAGAGTGGCATTGCTGGTATTGGACAGGCCTGCTAGCGCGGCTTCTGAGCTGACCAAGGTCGGCACCCCCCCGATGCCCAGCGGGGTGGATTCGTTGGTGCCCCCCAGCAGGTATTCGCCCTGCGGCACATAGACCATCTCGACACCAAATACACGCACCTCGTAGTCGCCCGCAGCGGGAAAGTTGGTCAAGTCGAGGGTAACGGTGGTAGCCGCTGCGGCGGGATACAGCCCCGCCGTGCTGCGGCGCAGCATCACCCCGGTGTTGTTGGGAGCCGCGTCGATGCCCACCGCCGAGCCATTCGAGAGGGTCGGCTCCAAGTCGCCAAAGGTATGCGCCCCTAAAGTGGGGGTAATCAAGCCGTGCGTCCAGGCCGTGGCCGCCGGAGCGCCGCATTCGCGTAGCTTCACAAACACCCAGGCCGCATCCCAGTGGTTAGGTGCACCCAGGCCGTCGATGTTCCAGCTATTGTCCCAAGCCAGATCAAAGGTGACGGTCCCCGCCGCCTGATCCTGCGTCACGTTGGTGATGCGTAGGTAATTGGCCCACGCTGTCGAGAAGCCCAAGCCGAGCCACAACAAGCTCAACAGCCCCAGTTTTTGCAAAAAGTTGGTAAAAAGTTGCATTGCGTTATTCGTTCGAAGTTTGAATTTGAAAGTCCAATCACCCCGCTCACCCCAACCACCCAGATCACCCCGACCACCCAGACCACCCCGATCACCCCAGACCACCCCAACCACCTCGCTCACCCCAACCACCCCGATCACCCCGATCACCCCGATCACCCCCGATCACCCCCGATCACCCCGATCACCCCTGATCACCAAGATCACCCCGATCACCCCATGAAGTGTACTGACCATTGACCACTGATCACTGACCACTGATGATCACTGCCTCACCCCGCGCCCACCCACCGCGCGATCACGAGCCCCATTCCAGGTGAATTCACTGCGGTCCGCTACGCGCAAGTCGGCTGCGGTTCGATCAAAGCTACCGCCGCGAAAGATAAACGCCGGATTGGCCAGGCTTGGCCAGCCCGCCTCATCCGCGCCAGCGTTAGCGCCCAGTTGACCATCACCTGGCGCACCCGTGAAAGCCAGCGCCCCGGTAGTGCTGGTTTCGTCGCTCACGCGCACACAAGCCTCGCCCACGTTGCCACTCAGCTCCATCGCGCCATAGTAGCCTGCGCCCGAGGCGACCCGCGACGCCGAGGTAGGCAAGGCAAAGATGCCTACCCGCACCGGGCCATAGCCGCCATCGCCGCCGCCGAGCAGGTTGTAGGTATAATGAGCGTTGGCGGGGAGTACCGCCGGGATCTCGCTGCCGTCTTACGGGCCAGTGATGGCCGTCAATTCGGAGGGGCCATTATCCCCCCAGGCATAGTCTTCGATACCAGCCGCCAGCGGGTCGAGGCCACGGCAGCCTTTTTCGAATTTGTCGAGCAAGACACCATCGAAGCCCTGAGTCGCATGCCTGCGAAAGATTGGGACAATGCAGTTCGTCCCGTGACAATGAAGAAATTGTCGGATGATTTGAAGAGTTTGGCTGTAGTACC
>CAYVAP010000136.1:0-9494 GCA_964449365.1 uncultured Bacteroidia bacterium | reverse complement strand
AATGCCAGCAACTTCCCGCTAGAGCTGCTCTATCTACGCGACGACGACATCCCCAAGTACGTGGCCGCCGGCGTGGCCGACCTAGGCATCGTGGGCGAAAACGTGGTCTCAGAAAAGCAGCAAAAGGTCGAGCTAGTCGAGCGATTGGGCTTTTCGAAATGTCGCCTCTCCATCGCGGTGCCTGAGAAAGTCGATTTTCCTGACTTCTCCTTTCTCAATGGCATGCATATCGCCACCTCGTACCCCAACCTGCTGCGCACCTATCTGGTGGAGCGAGGCGTGATCGCCGAAATTCACGAGATCAGCGGCTCGGTCGAGATTGCCCCTAGCATCGGCCTGGCCGAGGCGGTTTGCGACATCGTGAGCTCGGGCAGCACCCTGCTGGCCAATGGCCTCAAGGAAGTGGAAACCATCTTCCGCTCCGAAGCCGTGATGATTGCTACGCCCGACCTTTCGGCAGAAAAACGAGCCATTCTCGAAAGGCTGCGCTTTCGCATCCAGTCGGTGCGACGGGCCAAGCACTACAAGTACGTGCTGATGAACGTACCCAACCATGCCATCGATCAGGTGAAAGCATTGATCCCCGGCATGCGCAGCCCTACCATCACGCCCTTGGCAGAAGCAGGCTGGAGCTCGCTGCACTCTGTGATCGATGAAGATGACTTTTGGGGGAAAATCGACGAGCTACGTAGCGCCGGTGCCGAAGGCATCCTGGTCATCCCGATCGAGAAGATGATTACCTGAGGCGGGAGAAAGGCATGGGTTAGGCGGTTCAGCTTAATGGCTTTTCCGTCTCCACTCACCCGCATAAAAGGGGCATAGTGGGCGGGGGCTTCGGCACAGGCCAGCCCCCCACATATTGGCTTACTCCGGGGTTGCACCTGCGGGGCAACCCTACGCACTTTCATACAACTAAGCGCTGATCGTAAACCTGCACGGGGCGGTCAGCGGCTTTTTCCAGCATTTCCCGCAGGTGCTGGGCGTGTTCGATCTCCATGCTGACATCCTCGCTGGAAGCGACGCTAAGGTCGATCTGGTTTTCCTGGATGTCGACCTTTACCTCATCGACCAGGCCCCGATGCCCGCGGTCGAGGTTATCGGCGATCCGCAAGATCCCACCAAGCCACATCACTTTTTGCTGCTCTTCGGGCGGTAGGATGCTGTAGTGATAATGCTCGCGCTTAGGCAGGCTTTTGCGGTGGTAGCGCACCAGATTGGCTAGCAGCACCAGTTCATTGGTAGAAAAGCCGTAGGGTTGGCTGTTGATGATCAGGTACAGCCCATGCTTGTGGTGGCCGCTAGGATGGATAAAGCGCCCGATGTCGTGCAGCACGGCGGCGTAGCGCAGTAGTTCATTTTCCAACGGCCCCAAATGATGCAGGGGCCGAAGCTGCTTGAAGATCATGTCCGAGAGCTCGCTCACTTTGAGGCTGTGAGGTCGGTCGTAATGGTATTTTTCGGCTAGCTCTTTGACGGATCGAGCGCGCAGATCCTGATCGGTGGGGCCGATCAGCCGCCGCAGGCGATGTCGACGATCTTTGAGGTAGCGAAACAAAATTCCTTCTTTGAGGGCATTTTCGGAGACCATGATCTCCTCGATGGGTAGCTCTCTGAGCAAAAAATCCACGAGCCCGCCCCCCATCACGATCATATCCGCCCGCACCGGGTCCATGCCCTTCATATTGAGGCGCTTTTTGCGGGTGTTGGAGCAAATCTGGTCAAAGGCCCCCTGAAAATGCTCGGGCTCGAAGCGATAGCCATTGAGGCTCTGAGCCGAGAGGTGATCTCCTCGCTGATGAGCGATGATCGCGGCCAAGGTTTCAAACGTACCCGAAGATCCCACCATCAGGCGCAGATCGAACTCGCGCAACTCGGCGATCAGGTCGGCTAGCTCTGCGTGAAAGTAGTCAGAGAGGCTGCTGAGTTCATTTTTCTTGATGGGATCACTGGGCTGTAACCATTCTAAGAGGCGAGCCGCCCCGATATGAGGCTGCGCAGCAATAGCGGCTGCCGATCGCGCGACACCGCAAACTCCACGCTGCCCCCGCCAATATCGATCAGGAGCACCTCCTCGCCGCGTGGCAATTGCACCCCGTTTTTCACCCCCTCATGGATGTACGAAGCCTCAGTATTGCCATTGATCACCTCGATATCGATGCCGGCCTCGGCTTTGGCCGCGTGTACGAAGGCCTGCCCATTGTCGGCGCTGCGAATAGCTGAGGTGGCCTTGGCTAGCACCTCCGACACCCCAGCCGAATCGATCAGCTTGCGGAATCGCTGCAAGGCCGCGATGCCCCGCGCAAAAGCCGGGGGAGCGATCTGACGGGCGTTGATGCCCCCTTCTCCGAGTTTGACCGGCTCTTTGTAGCGACCGAGCACCGTGAAACGATCTCCCTCGCTCACCTGCGCGATCAGCAGGTGAAAGGTGTTGGTGCCTAGGTCGATGATAGCGACTTTCTCTGTATTTGGCATAGACAAGCGGCAGGGTAGCTTACACCCTACGATACAAAAGAGCCTCCGATTCAGCAGAATCGGAGGCGGACTTTTTTTGGAGGGGTGGCCAATGGGATTTGAACCCACGACCCCCAGAACCACAATCTGGTGCTCTAACCTACTGAGCTATGGCCACCATCTTTCGATTGGATTGCAAATATAATGGGTACCCTAAGATTTTGCAAGATCCAACCGAAGAATATTTACGCCCCTATCGGATCAATGTTACACTACCGCTCTGCTCCAAATCGGAGTCTTCGAAGCCCTGAGCCCGCAGTCGATAGACATAGACGCCTTCTGGTACCGGACGGCCCTGGTAATTGCCATCCCACCCCTCTTCGAGGTTGTCGGAGTAGTACACCAGATTGCCCCAGCGGTTGTAGATCCAGATTTCAGCGTTTCGTACGTTGGGGGCGAAAATGGTGAAGGTGTCGTTTTTTCCGTCTCGGTTGGGGGTAAAGGCATTGGGCACATAGATGCGCGGCCCGAAGGTCAAGCAGGCTTCGTTGGAGAGAGAGGTAGCCCCGCGCCCGCCCGCTTCAGTCGCTTGTATGCGGTAGCAATATGACACTTGGTTGAGCGACGTCTCCCGATCTTCGAAGGTTGTTTCGCGGCGGTTGGTGAGCCCTACCTCCTCCCAATTTTGGGTCGACTCATTGAAGACCTCCACCTGATAGGTCAGCACTCCATTGGGCCACTCCGCGTAGGGGCTCCAGTTGAGCACGGGATCCCCTCTAGATCCCAGTTCCGCTCGCAGCAAGATGGTCTCGCCGTAGAATCCTTCCTGACTTATATCCCCGCATGAATCGACGGTAAACACGCGGTATCGATAAGATTGCTCATCGACCAGCACATTGGGATCGGTGAAAGCGAGGGTGCTGAGCCCGGTGGTATCCAGGGCTTGCCAGGTAGCGCCGTTGTCTTCGCTGCGTTCCAGCAGGTAGTTGGCAGGCTTGTAGCCGGTGTAGGGAGCCCAGGAGACGTTGACCACCGTATCGTCTACCACCGTGGCCGTGATGATGTCGGTATTTTCGATGGGCAGAATGTAGTCCGGATCACTGGCGGATACGTCACTCCACGTGCGCTGAATGGAATCAGCCGCCCCGATGCCCCGCACCCGGTAGGAAACGGAGTCGCGGCAGAAGGTCTCTTCGTCGAGGAAGGTCAGGGTATTGCCTGATACCACCGCGATGCGCAGCGCCGAAGCCGGGTCGTAGTCTGCCACCCGGTATACCTCGTACTCGCTCACCTGATAGCCTACGTAGGCCGACCAGTTGAGGCGAATGGCGTTGGGAGCCGGCGAGGCCCGCAACTCGACGGTACAGTGTGCCTCCGTAAGGGCCAATTCGGAGAACTCATCGCAGGTATTTTGCGCCAGCACCTTGTAGCAGTAGCTATTGGCTTCGAGGTCGAGCGCAAGCCCCGAGTCGACGAAGCGTGTGCTATCTTGATCGGTCACGCTCCCCACTGGCTGGCTTCCACCTGGCCCGATACGGTAGATGGCGTAGCTCTGAAAGTCGCCATCGGGGTAGCGCTCCCAAATGATCTCAGCCTGATTGCGGGCTAGCACCGACACATTGCGCACGGCCAAGGGCGCGGGCGTGGTGCGTTCTACCACCGACACCGCAACGGGCTCCGACACATCACTACAGCCTTCCTCGTCGAGCACGGTGAGACGCATCTCAAATTCGGCTGGCTCCTCAAACTCAAGAGAAACACTGTCTTCTGGCGCTTGGGTGACCAGTTGCACCGTGTCGCCCGTGGTGAGATTGATCAGCTCCCAACTGTAGGTAGTCAGCGGGAAGGTGCCCGTAGAACTGTCGCCGTAAAAGACCACCGTGGCGGGATTGCAGACCTGCTGACTCGTGACGCGCAGCGCTGCCTCTGGATGATCCAGCACGATGTAGTCTTCTTTGACCAGCGTATCGCGGCAGCCCAAGCTATCGCCCACGATCAGAGTTACGGTGTAGGTGCCGTCGTTGAGGTAAATGTGATCAGGGTTTGTTACCCCTTCGAGGCTGTCGCCATCGCCAAAGGCCCACAGCCAAAAATTGGGCGTGACGTTGGTCGAGAGGTCCGAAAATTCTGCCAGAAAGGGGGCGCAGCCAGTGGTATCGAGGGCCGCAAATTCCGGGATGGCCCCATCTTGTGGGGTAGCCGTGGTCTGAGCCGTATCGCGGCAACCATATCCATCCTCCACCTCTAGGGTAATGGTGTAGGTGGTGTCGCCGATGAAGGTGTGGTTGGGATTGGCCTGGGTAGACGAGTCGCCATCCCCAAAATCCCAAAGCCAACTCGTGATGGCGGTATCTGCCTCCACGGTGGCATCCAAAAAGCTCACGGGCAGCGGCGCACAGCCCACGGTGTCTTGGGGCAAGATGTTGGCCTGCGGCCGGGGGTGAACCACTACCGTATCTCGGTTGCGATAAAACACCGTACAGCCCGAGGCGTCGGTCACGATCAGGATCGGTGAGAGCGTGTCTGCCGATTGGTAGAGGTGGCAGAAGGTCAACGTATCGGATACGCCCGATAACCCCGATTGCTGCAGCACGGTGCCATCGCGAAAGTCGACTGCCAGCGACACCGCAGATTCGACGAAAGCAGTGAGGCAGATGCTGTCCCCCAGGCAGATTTCGTCAGGTGCCACGGTGTAGGTACCACTCGGGCCTCCAATGTCGATATAGTCCTCCTTGACCACCGTGTCGCGGCAGCCATCTTCGTGGGTCGCGATCAGGGTTACGTCAAACTGTCCAGCCTCCAGGTAAAAGTGGCCTGGGTTTTCTTCGGTACTGCCAGTGCCTAGGAAGGAGCCAAAGTTCCACTGCCAGGCGGTGTCGTTGCCGACGGTGAGGTTGGTAAACTGGCTGGAGAGTGGCGGGCAAAGCCCGGTGCGAGGCGTGCCCTCGAAGTCAGCCTCGAAAGGCTCGATGTAGATCGCCCCCGGCCTGAATAAAGTATCCACGCAGCCATTTTGATCCGTCGCTACCAAGCGCAGGTCAAAGAAGCCCGTATCGGCGTAGGCGTACGTGGGCGATACCTGCGTACTGCTGTCTCCATTGCCAAAAAGCCACACGTAGCTCAGCCCAAAGCCCTGTGAGGTATTCGTAAACTGAAGGTCATTGCCTGCACAGGTAGACGAGTCATCCACCGTAAATGAGGGCTCGGGAAAGGTGATGCTAATGTAGTCGCTCTGCCTCAAAGTATCGGTACAGCCTTCGTTGTCTTCCACCACCAGGGTGACAGGGTAAACGCCGGCCGACAAGTAGGAATGAGTGGGGTTGGGCAGAGAAGAGAGGTTGCTGGTGCTGGTGGTATCGCCAAAGTTCCAGGCCCAACGGTTGATGGTGGAGCCAAAGCTGTTCGAAGTATCCGTAAATTGGATCACGGTACCAGGACAGGCAGTACGGGGATCGCCTTCAAACGCCGCATAGGGGCCAATCACCTCGATGTAATTGGTACGAGTAAGGCTAGATTGGCAGCCAAAGGCATCGCTTACGGTGAGGGTAACGTCGTAAAAGCCCGTATCGGGAAAAGTAAACGACGGATCGTTCTGAGTGGAGCCCCCGATGGAAAAGTCCCAACTGCTGCTACCAAAGTTGAGGGAGTTGTTGGTAAAGGGCACCTCCAGCGGTCGACAGCCAGACAGCACGGTACTGGCAAAGTCGGCCTGCGGGTCGCCTGCAAGCACAGACACCTCTGCAGTATCTGTGCATCCCGTGGCAGTATTGAACAATACCTGCCGGATTTGATAGGTGTTCGGCGTGGTCATAGTCAAAGGGGGAGGCGTCTGCGCCGTGGAGTATAGCGAGCCATTGACGTACCACTCGATCACGTCTGCCGGCCCAGTCGAGTTGTCAGTGATATTCACCGTGGCTGGCAATCCACAAAGCAGGGTATCATCCACGGTAAAGTCAGCGCGCGGGGGCGAGACGTAGATCAGATCTTGCCGGATGAGGGTGTCGCGACAGCCCGTGTTGTCAATGATCAGCGCCACTGAAAAAACACCCGTGTCAGGATACACCGTCGCAGGCATGGTATCGAGCAAACTGAACGCTCCCGGGGCCGCATACTGAAAATCCCAGTAGTAGTTCCAGTCCGCATTAGCCGAATCCGCAGTGAACGTCAGCCCTTCTAGTACACAAACAGTGTCCTCGTCGACGGTAAAGCCATTGACCGGGGGAGCACCCGCCCGGATGTAATTGTTTCGCGTGAGCGTATCGGTACATCCACTCGCGGTCTCGATGATCAAAGTTACCGGAAAGGTCCCTAAGCTCGTGTACAGCACGGTGGGGTTGTCATTCATGGTTACGGTAGGCGGAATGGCCCCGGGAAAAGCCCACTCCCAACTGATCACCGGATCGCCGGGATTGTCGGAGAGGTCAGTAAATTCTACTTGTAAGGGGATACAGCCTTCGCGGGGGGTAGCAGAAAAGTCGACGTCGGGTCGATCGATCATCACTGAGTCGCAAAGGGTATCCTGGCAACCCTGCGCATTGGTGACGATCAGACACACTTCATATCCCCCAAAATTCGTGTAGGCATGACTAGGATTCTGAGCGTTGGCCGTTGCCCCATCGCCAAAGTCCCAGTCCCAAGCCACCGCATCTACCGACTGATCGGTAAAGTTGAAGGGAATACCCGTCTGACAGTCAAAATCTCGATCGATGGTAAAGTCTGCCACGGGGCGTGGCTCTACGGTGATAAAGTTGACTTGCTCGATGGTATCGCCGCATTCTGTATTTTCTGCGAACAAGGTGACGGTGTAGGTCCCCGGCTGCCCGTAGGCGTATGAAACCACATTGCCAGCCGTGTCTATCCCCGGCACCTCTCCAAAATCCCACTGATGCAGCGTGACTCCCCCCGCGGAGGTCGCCTGAAAGGTGATTTCTTGGCCGATGCACACCACCTGAGCACTAGAGGTAAATGACGCATCGACCCCACCGATCCCCACCACACTGTTGACCGTGGTGGCCGTATCGCACTGAGGCGTGGTGGTAGTGAGAGATAGGCTGACATCATACACCCCATCGTTGTTGTAGGCCACTGGTGGCGGTGTGAACCCGGTAAACGTGCTACCGCCTCCGGGCAAGGTTCCCCCTGGAAACTGCCAATTATACACCGGGCTTGCGGCCCCGCTGGCTTGTGAGAGGTTGGTAAAATTGACAATCAGCGGCGGATTGCAGGCAGAGTTGGTATCTACCTCAAAATCGAGCTGTGGCGGCTGAGCCACGTTGATGATATTTTCATAGGTCTCTACCGCCGTACAGCCAAAGGAGTTGGTGACCGAAAAGGCAAGGTCCAGACTATCTGGCGTGGTAAAAGTCAGCGTAGGGTTGGGGGCGTTGCTGTTGGTACCATCCGAAAAGATGTAGGTCCAGTTGGTGATGCTAGGCGCATTGGGCACTGAGGTGTCGGTAACATTTACCGTCAACGGCGCACAACCACTCTGCACGTCAAAGACCAAACTCGGAATTGGCTGCGGCAAAATTTCGATGAAGCATGTGCGGGTGATGGTGTCAGTGCCAAAGCTATTGATCGCCACCAAAGTTACATCGTAGCAATTGGCGTCGCTGTAGGTAAATAGCGGCTCGAACTGCTGGCTCTGACTATTGGCAGGATCACCAAAAAACCATTGATAGCTGGTGGCGTTGGCACTTTGGTTGTCAAACTCCACCAACAGCGGAAAGGGCTCACACCCAGAGGTATCACTGTTGCTCTTGACGTCAAAATTGGCAATCGGTGCTTGCGCTTGTGCCTCGCAGGGCATCAGCACAATCCACAGAGGCAGGATGAGGGGTAAGAAGCGAAGGAGACGCATATATAATAACTGTCTGCTAAGGCCGTTAACGTTTGTGTCGAGGAATCGTTTGGCGACATGAAGACCAGCAGCGGTAAACGAAAGATAGGGGGAGTCAAACCACAAAATTTCTCGAAAGATAGCTAAATCCCTGCAGAATCTTCTCTAGTGTACGCAGGGATGCGCGGCGCAAATTGTCGATCCGGCTGAGGGAAAAACCTCTACTCAACAAGGGACTCTTCCCACTATATACGTGTACCTCAGCGCCGTTTTCCCTAGTGAAGCGAGTTCGAAGTTTGTAGTTGAGAGCGCTCACCTATATGAACGGTCAGGGGGTATGAGGGAATAAGGGAATAAGGGCATAAGGTAGTCAGGCACAGCGTTTACCTACCGTTCATATTGGCTCACTCAGTAGCCGCGCCCAGCGGCTACATTTGCTTTCAACCTTCAACCTTCAACCTTCAACCTTGAACGTTGAACCGCGAAACTAATGACCAGTGCTTTCCTTCAGACAAAAGGAAGCGAGGCATTGGCAGCTTGCATCATTTTCAGCCCCAGCAGCAGCAAGCAGTACAACAAAACCGGCCCTAGATCGAGTAGCGACCTACGTAGCGACCAGGCCTGCCCCCAGTGCATGATCAGGTGAAAAAAACCTGTAAAAAGCATCAGGTTGCCGCCAAGCTTGAGCGCCGGATGCAAGGTGAGGATTTGCCCGCCATGCCCCCCTGATAGGTCGCCCGCGCCGGTGTAGAGATAGGGCGAGCGTATACTCACTAGCACGGCCAGCATCAACAGCAGGGCCCATTGGCTCACCGTAAAAAACAGCCGTACGCTGTACCATTGCTTTGACACCGTCAAGCTCCGCGCCCAGATCAGCAAAAGAGTGGTGCCCGTCATGTAGCTCAGCAAGATGATGCCCAGCGGACCCGGCAGCCGTAGCGACCATACCGCCAGGGTAAACACATATTGCAGCAGGGCTTGTAGCAAGATCACCAGCGGCACTTCCTTGCGAGAGGCCCCCAAGAGATAAAGCATACTGATGCAGATAAACCCGATGTACAATGCGTTGAGCATCCTGGTGCCTTTAAAATTAAGTGATTGACCCTCACCTGTATGAACGGTCAGGGGTGTAAGGGAATGAGGGTATAGGGGAATAAGGTATAAGTAGGCTGTGCAGAACTTTTAGAAAAAGTGTGTCTGGTTT
>CAYVAP010000135.1:0-9497 GCA_964449365.1 uncultured Bacteroidia bacterium | reverse complement strand
AAGGCCATGCGCCAGCAAAACAGCCTGGTTTCAGATTCGGTACAGTTGCAGCGCCACCCAGTCCACCTGCAAGAAACCATCGCCGAAAACGCCAATGAGATCCAAGCCCAAAAGGCCGAAGTAGCCAAGGAAGTCGGTCGCCTGGATGACTTTCGCGCCAAACTAGAGGCCCTCAAAGAGGAGCGCCGCGCCATCCAGGAGTCGCGCATGATACAGGATCGCAACCGTCGATAGCCGAACCCCTGCGCCCATGCACATCCTGCTAGCCCCCGACAAGTATAAGGGCTCGCTCGACGCCCTGGCCATAGCAGAAGCGATGGCCCAGGGCGTTGCCTTGGTCAGTCCCACTATCGGAGTGACCCTTCTACCGCTAGCCGACGGCGGCGATGGCACCGAAGCTATCCTGCGGCATCACCTCCAAGGACAACGAATCACCTGCCAGGTACACGATCCCCTGATGCGCCCCATCGAAGCGGGCTATACCCTCAGTGGCGATGGCCGCACGGCCATCATCGAGATGGCACAGGCTTCGGGCTTGGCCCTACTGAGCGAGAAAGAGCGCGACTGCCTACACACCAGTAGCTATGGCACGGGCGAACTGATGGCTCACGCCATCGCAAAGGGCGCGGAGCATATCTTGCTGGGCATCGGCGGCTCGGCTACCTGCGACGGTGGCCTCGGCATGGCGGCAGCGCTAGGCATTGACTTATTGGATCGAAAGGGCCAGCCTCTGGCACCCGTGGGGCGCAATCTTGCTCACTTGCATCAACTACGGTGGCCCTCTCAGCCCTCGTGGCAGGGTGTGCGCATCAAGGTAGCCTGCGACGTGACCAATCCGCTCCTCGGCCCTGAAGGGGCCGCGCCAGTATATGGGCCGCAAAAGGGAGCCACCCCCGAGGCGGTGGCTCAACTAGATGCCGGGCTGGCGCGACTCGATCAGCTTTGGCAGCAGCAACGAGGACAATCATTTGCGCCGATCCCTGGGGCAGGCGCAGCCGGGGGGTTGGGGGCAGGCCTGATGGCTTTTGTGGATGCCGAGTTGGTCTCGGGCATCGAGCTGGTGATGCGCGAGGCCAACTTTGAACGTCATCTGGCGCAGGCCGATCTCATCCTCACCGGAGAGGGCCGACTGGATGGTCAAACCCTGGCAGGAAAAGTGATACAAGGCGTTTGCCAACTCGCGCAGGCGCATCATTGCCCTGTGATTGCGCTCTGCGGCGCAGTCGACCTCAGCCCTGCGCAGCAGCGAGAACTGGGCCTGACTCACGCGGCGGCCATCCCTCCGGGGCCCGTTTCGCTTGCCCAGGCGCTCGATCAAGCCCACGCCTACGTGGTACGAGAGACTTTTTCGGTGGTAAACTTGGTGGCACACCTGCAACATGAGTAACTTGAAAGCCGAATAAACAGAGTATGCTCAAACTTCTCTCTGTTTGTCGTGTTTTAATGATTAAAGATTCCATTCATGAAATATACTTTTTGGCTTCTACTGCTACTTGGGGGGCTATTGACCGCCTGTGATGAGTCTAGCTCCTCCCCAGCCCAACTGGAAGATGAGGTGATGGCTATCCACGACGAGGTGATGCCCAAGATGGGCGACATTAACGCTGAGATCCAGCGCCTCAATGCCGAGCTAGAGGAGTTGCGCAACCGCGAAAACGTCGATCCTAGCCGGGTCGAAGCCATAAAAGAGGCCGTCAGTAACCTCAAAGAGGCTGATCAAAGCATGCGCATGTGGATGCGGAACTATGCCAAGGATTACGTCAAGCAGAAAGATCACATGACCGAAGCAGAAAAAGTCACCTACCTGCAAGCAGAGCGTACTCGGGTTCAGAAGGTCAAAGACTCGATGCTGGGCAGCCTGGAGCAAGCCCGTTCCCTTTGATGGATCTATCGGTAGCTAAAGCCAGTTTCTTATGATGATGCGAAATCCTATCCTGCTCTACATGTGGGGGACGTTCTCCCTAATGATCATAGCTTGTGGCCCTCAGCCTACCGCCGAAACGAGCAGCGATCAGGCCCGCTATCCCTTGCCTAAGATGGGGGCGGCAAAGATCACCGATTCAGGTGATACCATTCCTTACCAAATTCCTGCCTTTGGCTTTGTCGATCAGGACAGCAACCTGATCACCGAGGCTCTGGTGGATGATAAAATCTACGTAGTAGATTTCTTTTTCACTACTTGCCCTACCATTTGTCCCAAGATGAGCCAGCAGATGGTACGGGTACACGATGAGTTTTTGGAGGAAGACCGGGTGGTGCTCATCTCTCATACCATCGATCCGGGACACGATACCGTCGAAGTGCTCAAAGCCTACGCCGAGGCGCTGGATGTCACCACCGAGCGGTGGCAAATGGTCACGGGCGAACAAGACAGCCTCTACAACATGGCGCGCTACTATATGGTGCCGGCGCAAGAAGATGCTGATGCGCCCGGCGGCTACATTCATAGTGGAGCCTTTATCCTGTTGGATGGCAACCGCCACATCAGGGGCTTCTACGATGGTACCAAGCCCGAAGAGGTGGATGAGATGATGGAAGACATGCGCTGGCTACTATCCCAACCAGGCTAACCTATCACAAGTAGGAGCGAAAGCCGAGAGAATCTGTAGGGGAAATTCTCTCGGTTCTACTTGGGCTCATACCGGCAAAGCAGCATGAAGTTAAGGAAAATCAAAAAGGCCATCAGGCCATCGAGGGGGCTACTTTCGATAAAATCCAGATCAGACTGATCACCCCAAGCATGAGGAAGAAGATCTTATCCACCGTACTACGTGGTAGTTCGTCACCGATACGGACCACAAGGACCATATAGACTGCAACCGCGCTGGCAATAAAGATTGTGAAATACAGCCATTCATACACCTTTATCTCCAAGGTATACGCGAGCATAGTGATATCAGCGAGAAACGATAACATGATGTACGCACAATTGAATGAAGGAAAAAGAGGGCGGAAGAACACGAAGACTACTCTATCAAATATATAAAAGCCTTTGCGTATAGAGCAACAGCAATACTGTATCTCCCCTTAACGTAAGGCTTGGGCCGATGGTTTCTTCACTTCTGCAAGCAATCCCAACATCGAAAGCTTGGAGAGCGCTGATAATGAGCAAAGAATACGTTATGCTGGGGTCCAAATGATTCACCAAGTCCTTCCTTGAGGGACAAGTTGGGCACCTGCTTTTTTTCTTCTACCTTCGTGAGGAAGCAGCTCGAATCTCCCTGCGGATAAGGCAGGGGCTTGTCTCAAATCCTGCGGTCTGCTTTGACTGCCAATCATTTTTTCTACCAAAACGACCATACATGGACGCCATTTCCAGTTACCTCGACCAACATAAAGACCGTTTTCTCTCGGAATTGATCGATTTTCTGCGCATTCCGAGTGTAAGTGCTGACTCTGCCTACCGCGATGAGGTCAACCGCGCCGCCGATTGGCTGGTAGACCGCTTCAAAGAGCTTCGGGTCGACCGGGTAGAAAAATTTGCTACGCCTGGCTACCCTATCGTTTTTGCTGAAAAAATCAGCGATCCCAGCAAGCCTACGGTGCTGGTATATGGACACTACGATGTACAGCCTCCTGATCCTATGGACCTTTGGCACAGCCCTCCCTTCGAGCCTGTGATCAAGGACGAAAAGATCTACGCCCGCGGTGCCTGCGACGACAAGGGGCAGATGTACATGCACCTCAAAGCCCTGGAAGTGCTCAACCAACTGGAGGGATTGCCCACCAACGTCAAGTTTCTCATTGAGGGGGAAGAAGAAGTCGGTAGCGACAACCTCGAAGCCTTTGTCCGCGCCCACTGCGACTTGCTGGCTGCTGATATCATCCTGATCAGCGATACCTCTATGATCGCCAACGATGTCCCTTCCATCACGGTAGGCTTGCGTGGCCTGGCGTACGTGGAAGTGGAGGTGGTCGGTCCCAATCGCGACCTGCACTCGGGGGTCTACGGCGGGGCGGTCGACAATCCCCTCAATGTGCTCTGCACCATGATTGCCCAGCTCAAAGATGAGCAGGGCCGCATTACCATTCCGGGCTTTTATGACAAGGTAGACGAGCTAAGCGCCGAGCAACGCCGCGAGCTGGCCAAGCGTCCCTACGACGCGCGGCAGTACCAAGTAGCCCTTGGCATCGCGGGCGTTCGCGGCGAAGCGGGCTACGACACCCTGGAGCGAGCCTCCATTCGCCCGACCCTCGACGTCAATGGCATCTGGGGCGGCTATATCGGCGAAGGTGCCAAGACGGTACTTCCCTCCAAAGCTAACGCCAAAATCTCCATGCGCCTGGTGCCCCACCAAGACCCCGACGAGATCACCGAGCTGTTTACCCGCCACTTCGAAAGCCTGGCTCCAGATACCGTCAAGGTTACGGTTACGCCCCACCACGGTGGTCAGCCTGCGGTAGTCCCCACCGACTCGCCCGGCTATCGCGCGGCCGCCAAAGCCATGCACGAGAGCTTCGGAAAAGAGCCCATTCCCACCCGTGAGGGAGGCTCCATCCCGATTGTGGCGCTTTTCCAAGAAGTATTAGGGCTCGACACGGTGCTGATGGGCTTCGGCCTGGACAGCGACGCCATCCACAGCCCCAACGAGCATTACGGCCTCTTTAATTTTTACAAAGGCATCGATACCATCCCTCGCTTTTACCAGCATTTTGCCAAGCTGATGAGGGTGAAGGCGTAACGGAGAAAATCGAACCTCTCAACGGAGCTACTTCACGCCGCATCTCTCCCCTTATTCCCCCTACAAAGCTCTCAAGCCATGAAATTTCTTCGCCGCGCCCTGCGCATCACGTTCATACTGGCGGCCCTGGGGCTGTTGATGTTTTTGCTGCGCCGCCCTCTCATGCAGGGCATCGGGCATTGGCTGATCAAGGAGGACACCCTGCAGCAGGTCGAGGCGACCTTCGTGCTCTCGGGTGCGGCAGAAGAGCGCTGTACCCTGGCTGCCGATTTGTACCGGCGGGGCTTCACGCCCTTGATCATTCCCACTGGGGAAGGCATCAACCCTACCCTGGAGGCGGTGGGCATGTCCATCATGGACGCGGAGGTGGGACGTCAGGCACTGCTGCGCATGGGGGTGGACAGCAGTGCGATTCGTGTGCTCAAACGGGGAACCTCTACCTTCGAAGAATCTGAAGAGATCTTGGGATACAGTCGGCGCGAAGAGTTTCGCCGCGTCATGATCATTTCTTCAAAGTTTCACACTCGCCGCATTCAAGGAGTCTTCAAAGACAAATACCACCAAGAAGGCATCGAGGTGGTGATCAGAGGGGCCGATCCTTTACCCGATACCTATGCGGTCGATCAGTGGTGGCAAAGCGAATCGGGCCTCATCTTCGTGAACAACGAATACATGAAGCTGCTGTACTACGCCCTCAAATACTAGTGCTTCGCATTCGAAATTCGTAATTGAAAGCAAAGATAGCCGCTTGGGCGGCCACTGAGTAAGCCAAGATGAACGGTAGGTAAATGCTGTGCCTGACCACCTTATACCCTTATTTCCCTGACCGTTCATATAGGTGAGCAGCTAGGCCGAGCAGTCGTAGGTAGCCGTGTCTACAATCAACAAGTACCATTGCCCGTCGACTTGGCCAAAATAAAAGGCCATAAAGGCGTCTGTGTCGATCATGCCGGCGGAAACTTTGGCCTCGATTGCCTGCACCTGAGGTTCATTCACCTGATCAGGGCCGATCAACTCTACCCGCATCAGTTGCTTCTGCAGCTCTGAGACCAGCGCAAACGGCTCATCGAGACGCTGCAAGAAACAGCCATTTTGGGAAAAGTCGTCATCGCAGGAAAACGACGGCAGGTCTGCCATAGCGGGCTGCTGGTTCAGATCCCGGTTTTCTTCGCTCATCCAGGGGGCGTCTGCGGCCATGTCAGTCAGGGTCTGAAAATGTTGGGGGACATTCATCGCGCCGGGGGAGTAGATGAAGTAGTATCCTAGATCGGGGTGAATCAAGCCTTCGGCACTGCCCAGATCCCCTTGCCGAAAAGCGCTCAGGGTGCGCGTAGCGATTTGTATGAGCGCCTGATCGTTGGCGGAGGCTGCATCGCGGGCGGCGAGGCCACGGCTCTGGCTCTCCGCCGCTTGGTACACGGTGATGAGCCAATCTTCATTGAAGACTACCTGATTGTGAAAATCACCTTGCTTACGTTCACCCGTGGTGGCATTGGTAGAGGTGGCCCTTCCGCGAAAGTCGACCTGATAACCCTGGGCCAGCTCTGTAAGCTCAATACTACTAGGGTCGATCTCGATCTGGCGATCATCGATTTGCTCAAACCCACGATCCAAGCTGGCTTGAATTTCGCTGCGAGAGAGATTGCGCCCGTCAAAAAATCGCTCGACGGTAGGGGCAAAGTATTGGGAGACATCGATCTGCTCTCGCTCCAATGCATCGTAATATCCCTGGAGCTTGGCGAGGGCCTGCTCTCGTGCGGACTGGGTGGTTGACGCATCGCGCGCAGCGTTTTGGGACGAATCGGTGGTAGAAGAATCAGCCGGGGCTTTTTCATCACAACTGAGTAGGCTCAGCATGAGGCCCAAAAGCAGACAAGTGAGCCAGGATGAATATTTCATGAGGGGTAAGGGGGGATAATAAATGATGCCAAAAAGTTACGGATAAAGCCCACAGTAGCCAAACGGGCCGTAAGCTGTGTACTGCGCTTGCCTTAACCACTCATGTTCATGTGTACTTATTGTGAGTCTCGCAAACAAAACGATTTTTAGGTAGTTTTGATATGTGAATGAGATGTATACAAAAAACCATATGCATTGACATTCATTGCTTCTTACCTAGCTTGAGCTTGAAAGTCAAACTTGGTACGCTCGCCAGAAATGAAAGTTTCGCATACAGAGTTGCTTAACCTTAAAAACCGACCACTTTGGGACGCTACACAATCAAGGATCTCGAGCAGTTATCAGGTATCAAAGCTCATACCCTAAGGGTGTGGGAGCAGCGTCATAATATCATCGAACCCAAACGGACGCCGACCAACATTCGATACTATGATGATGCTGACTTACGTCTGATCCTCAATATCTCCTTCCTCAATCGGAACGGACATAAGATCTCACACATAGCCAAGATGTCTCACGAGGAAATCAGAAATACGGTCAAGAAAATTTCTGACTCCAACCTTGAGTTTCCCAATCAGGTCAATGCACTGGTCATTGCCATGGTCAACCTCGACGAAGAGCGGTTTGAGAAGATCATTTCGACCAATACCCTTCAGTTTGGATTTGAGAATACGATGATGAATATCGTTTACCCTTTCTTAGGGCAAATCGGTATTCTATGGCAAACCGGCAGCATCAATCCTGCTCATGAGCACTTTATCACGAGCTTGATTCGACAAAAGCTCATCGTGGCCATCGACGGGCAAATCAGCTCGCAAAACCCCAACGCGAAGCGCTATGTGCTTTTCCTCCCGGAAGGAGAAATGCACGAGCTGAGTTTGTTGTTTGCCGCTTACGTCATCAAAGCCCGACACAATAAAGCCATCTACTTAGGACAAAGTCTGCCGCTCAAGGATTTAGGGATGGTAATCGAGCTTTTTGAGCCTGATTATGTGCTTTCGGTCGTTACCAACTACCCTGCCAAAGAGGGTATACTACCGTACGTAAAAGAGCTCAAACGGACTTGTAGCAAGCAGGAGATACTGCTCACAGGCTATCAGGTCATTCAGCAGGCCGACAAGCTGTCCAAAGATGTGCGGGTGATGCGCTCCATCCCTGACCTGATTCAGTTTGTGGATGCGCACAGCGAGCCCCCCTTCATGATGAATACTGTCAGCAAGACTGCGTAACCCGTGCCATCACTTCAAAATAGGTGAAGGTTATTTTTGACTATTTTTTTCAAAAAAGACTGAAACTTCAGAAACATTATCTTCTTAGCCGAAGTTAATCATCGCATAGCACAAGGAAAAAATTTAAGGATCTCAATGTGGTGGTTTGTTGGGATTGTATGCGACCCGGCGATTTTCGTCGGGTCGTGTCATATTTATCCCACAGGGCGAGAGAAGCATAAAGATCGTCTTTTCTTTCTATGTTTTGCTATGCATTCTACAATCTATCATCTTTATTTGACTAAATGTACTGGACGTTTTCAAATTGACGCGCTAAAACATTCTATCTTCATAGCCTGTTGAACTTTTATTATTGCGAGACGTCAGTCTCACGCCGTACGGATTAATTTCTTGTGTTCATGCAAACCACGACCGTATCCAAACTGGATCAACTCAAAGCCAAGTTTGACCGGGTCAGAGCCAAAACGGAAGAACTCGTCGCACCACTCACGCCTGAGGATACCGTAGCCCAACCAGTGGTAGAAGTCAGCCCTCCCAAGTGGCACATGGGCCACAGCACCTGGTTCTTCGAGGAATTTTTGCTCAGCCAATACAAAACTGACTATCAGCGCTTTCACCCTAGATATGCCTACCTTTTCAACAGCTACTACGAAGGAGCTGGCGAGCGCCTCAATCGTGCTTTCCGGGGCAACATGACCCGCCCCACCAAAGACGAAATTCTCGACTATCGCCGCTACGTAACCGAGGCCATGCAGGTATACCTGCAAGAGCAAGTCCTCTCGGAGCGAGAGCAATACATCTTGGAAGTAGGTCTCAATCACGAGCAGCAGCATCAAGAGCTTCTGCTCTATGATCTCAAATACATCCTAGGTCACAATCCCTTATGGCCATCCTACCTCACTCACGGCTACGAGGATGCCCCCACAGGCAACCCCGGCCCGGAGGCGTTCCTGGAAGTCGAAGAAGGCATTTATGAGGTTGGCTACGCAGATGACGCCTTCCACTTTGACAACGAGGCAGGGCGGCATCGCGTTTTCCTAGAGCCTTATCGCATCATGGATCGCCTGGTAACCGCAGGGGAGTACCTTCGATTTGTGGAGGCTGGCGGCTATGGCGACTATCGTCATTGGCTCGAAGAGGGCTGGCGCTGGGTCAATCAGCAGCAGATCACTACCCCCTTTTACTGGGTCGAGGTCGAGGGGCAATGGATGCAATTTACCCATCACGGGCTGCGCCCGCTCAACCTGAGTGCGCCCATGACCCACCTGAGCTATTACGAGGCCCAAGCCTACGCCAAATGGCGCGGCATGCGCTTGCCCACCGAATTTGAATGGGAGGTAGCTTGCCAGATGTTTTCGCCCGAAATTCCCACTGAAGCCAATTTCATGGACGCTGGCCACTACCGCCCTCTACCTCGACAAGGCCATGACCATCAGTTCTATGGCGAGGTATGGGAATGGACCCAAAGTGCATATCTCCCCTACCCTCGCTATCACGCCGAAGAGAGCACCCTGGGCGAGTACAACGGCAAGTTCATGGTCAATCAAATGGTGCTACGTGGCGGCTCCTGTGCTACCCCTCGCGATCACATGCGCCTCACCTACCGAAACTTTTTTCACCCACATTTGCAGTGGTTGTTCAATGGCTTCCGACTAGCTAGTGGTCAGTGATCAGTGATCAGTGGTCA
>CAYVAP010000134.1:0-9498 GCA_964449365.1 uncultured Bacteroidia bacterium | reverse complement strand
GCGGATGTTTGGCGATCAGCTCCGCCATAGCAGCGGCCAGTCCCCCTTCATCCGAGATCATCATCAGGTTGAGTTCGTGAGCCAAGGTGAGCGGGGCCGTCAGGGGTTGCTCGACCATAGCCGACAGCAATTGCTCGCGTGCCGCATTGAGGGTTATCTGCTGGCCTTCTACCAGGCCGATCAGTTCGCTCAGGGCTTGAGGGGCCAGGGCAAATTGGGTGATGTCGAGCTGATGCTCGTTGAGGTAGCTACGCACCGGCCCCAGCAGCCAGTTGGCCGCGACCTTGGCGTCGGGCACCAATTCGCGCAAAGCTTCGAAGTAGTCCGAGAAAGCCCGCTCTTCGATCAGCACAAACGCCTCATTGGCCCCCAGGCCCACCGTATCGATGTAGTCGCGCAGGCGCACACTGGGCAGGCGAGGCAACTGCGCTCCCAAGGCCTCGAGCTGCTCGGCAGGCACCACGATGGGCAGCATGTCTGGCTCGGGGAAATAGCGATAATCCTGAGCCGTCTCCTTGTCGCGCATAGAGTAGGTACGCCCACTGGCCACGTCGTAGAGGCGCGTTTCTTGCTGCACCCTACCGCCGCCCTCGATTAGCTCGATCTGACGGTCGATCTCGTAGTGAATGGCCTTGATCAGAAAGGAGATCGAGTTGAGGTTTTTGATCTCGACCCGGGTACCATAGACCTCACTGCCCACGGGCATGACCGAGACGTTGGCGTCGCAGCGTAGGTTGCCCCTCTCCATGTTGGCATCGCTCACGCCCAAGTAGCGTACCAGGCGGCGAATTTCGGCAAACATGGCCCCGGCGGCTTCGGCACTGCGCAAGTCGGGCTTGGTCACCATCTCCGCTAGGCCCGTGCCCGCTCGGTTGAGGTCGATCAAGGTGAGGCCGGGGGCCTGATCGTGGATAGATTTGCCTGCGTCTTCTTCCAGGTGAATGCGCTCCAAGTTGACCCGCAACAGCTCACCCTCGGGCAAAGGTACCTCCACGTAGCCGCCCAGGCATAGGGGCGATCGGTCCTGCGAAATCTGGTAGCCCTTGGGTAGGTCGGGGTAAAAATAGTTTTTGCGGGCGAAGTAAGAGTAAGGATTGATCTCGCTATGAGTGGCCAGCCCCAACTTGACCATCTGCTCGATACAGCGCTGATTGGGGCGAGGCAAGGTGCCTGGGTGGGCCATCGTTAGGGCTGAGACCTGGGTATTGGCATCGCTGCCAAAGGGGAAGGCATCACCCGCGAAAACCTTGGTCGCGGTTTGTAGCTGAATGTGTAGTTCGAGGCCTATGACGGGTTGGTAGCGGGCATCGGGCATATGAGCTGCGTTGTGGATTGGAGAGGGAAGATAGCCATTGTCAAAGACAATCAAGGCCGCCGCACCATGAAAACGAAGCCATTTTCTTCGCGCAGCACCTCTAGCTCTGGATAATCTTTCAAAAAACGCTCTGCCTTGTGAACTTTGGTAGCCACATACACAGGCAGGTCGATATCACCGCTCAGTAACCATCCTCGGTCTTCCGACCGAACGGTAGGCCGATAAGGCTGGGGGGGAGCCGTAAACGCCTCCCAGGACCAATCGAAGGCCGCGGCTTGGGGCGGCGCGGCGGCATCCAGTTCTCTGGGTGGCTGCTTGCGGCTGTAAAAAAGCTGGGCGTAGCTTTTGTATCCAAGCGTCTCTACGTAGCAAGGCTCGCCTTGGCGCTCAATGAAAAAATCAACCGCTGCCCGCTGAGAGTAGCCTTCGATTTTTTTGATAAAAAAAACCAAGGTCAACAACACGAAGATCGCAGTGCCCCCAAAGAGCACAGGCAGGCCCCTTTCCCAATCTTGCCGATGCAACAGGCGCAACCCGCCGATGACAATGCCCAACAGCCAAGCTGCGGGCAGCACCTCCATCCCGGTCCAGATCACATCTGCTTCGAGGTTGCCCTGCGCAAAGGGATCTGCGATGATGGCCTGCAAATCGGCCTTGAACCAAATAGCGAGAACGGGCACCAGCAAGGTGGCCAGGATGTAGAGGCTCCCCACGGCTATCAACCCGCCACACAGGCGGCGGTCGATGACTTGCCGCTCAGCCCAGGCACGATGTAGCGCCAGGGCCGAAAGATAGGTGAGGGGGTAATATGCCATCGATGAATAGTGCACGATTTTGGACTGCACGATGCTGAAGAGGATGAGTACCACCCAAAATAGAATCACCATCCAGCGCTTGAAATCGCGCTGATGCGCCTGGTCTTCTTTGACCCAAAAACCCCGGATGGCAAAAATCGAAGCGGGAAAGCAGCCCAGCAGCAGCACCACCAGATGATAACCCGGAAATCCGCCGTGGCCCGCGTCGGGCGTACTAAACAGGCGGTACTGGTACTTTGTGAACTCAACCACAAACCACGGACCATTACGCAGGGTCTCCAGCCCAAACCACAGCAGCGGCAGAGCCAGGGCCACCAAACCAAAGAGGGCAAACTCGCCCAGATGCGCATACCAGCGAAAGCGCCCCCCAATCCAATATACGCCCAGGCACAACCCGATGATCACCGCCGCAGCGGGGCCTTTGGTCATGATGGCCAGACCCAAAGCCAGCCCTCCTAGCACCAAGTACAACCACCGCGACTGCAGAAGGGGTGGCGCTCGATATTCACGTTTTTTCCACACAAACTGCACAAAGCCATAAAGCCCCAAAAACATGAAGAGATTGAACCAGGGGTCGATGATCCCTGACTTGAAGTACAGATGGGGCAGCACCGAGCCCAGATAGCTGAGTGCCCACAGCAAACCAAAGCGATGGTCGCGTAAGCGCTGACCGATGCGATACAAGAGAGGCAAGGTGAGCATGCCGCAGATGGCATTGGGAAAACGCGCGGCATACTCCCCGACGCCAAAAAAGCGCATGCTGAGGGCTTGAAGCCAGAAAAATAACGGGGGCTTTTCCCAGAAGGGTTGAAAATCGATGTATATCTTCAGATACTCATCCAAGAGCAGCATTTCGCGCGCGCACTCGGCAAAGTTGATTTCGTCCCAATCAAAAAGGTGTACCCCCCCCAAAAAGGGCAGAAAAAACAAACCGCCCAACAGAGATAGCACCAAGGGACTTAGACGCGACATGGGCCAGATTTGAGATTGGTCATTCGTGAAAAAAGAAGTGGCCCGGGGAGCATCACTGCTCTAGCCCCGGCACCAGCAATTCGCCTACCTGATACACCCCTTTGGGCTCTTCGTCTTCGTTGGGGCGTGGCTCGATGGCCTCTACCTGCAATGACTGGGGGTCGATCTCGGTGATTTCGAAGCGGCGAATCAGATCGAGGGCCTCCTCTTCGTCGTCGGCTACCACTTCATAAGAGGTGATAAATTCGACTTGTCGCTCTAGGCCTTGTTCATCTGATTCAAAGATCACGCCCTTGACCAACATGGAGAAGACCTGAGACTGGTCAGAGAAAACGGGATCCTGTTCTCGCAGTAGGTACAGTGCATCTGGGTTGGTGCGGTCAAAGGCGATGGCCTGTCGCAGGTAATGATCGACTTCGTCGCCATCGTAGTCTTCGTACCAATAGGCCGAGGCGATATGGCTGAGGATGCGCGAAAGTGTGCCAGCCTCCTCCTCGGTTTCGGGGGCTTGCAGCAGGTCGAGGTCTTCTTCGGCCAGTTCGATGATCAGGTCGTGGCGACCGACCGAGTCGAGCAGCCCCAACTGAATTTCGAAGGCCTCGTTGATGGCTTCGTGATGATCGACTTGTTGCAGCAGGTTGAGAGCCTGGTCGATCTCTCCGCGCCGACCATGTACCACGGCCTGATTGATCTGAATCCAGTGTAGTTCGGCCTCAGGGAGCTGCTTGGCTGCGTCGAAGGCCTGCATGGCCTGCTCGAAGTCTCCAGCGTCAGATAGCAAATTTCCCAGCAGTAAGCGCATCTGCCAGGACTGGGGCATGTGAGCTACCCCCCGCTGAATCAATTGGAGGGCTGCTTCTGACTCATCCTGTGCAGCGTGTATCATGGCTAGGATACGATAGCCAGCTTCCTCATCAGCGTCGACCATCTGCTGGCCGAGTTGACGAGCCTCATCATAAGCCTCTTCGCCGATCAGGGCCCAGGCTTGATGGCTCAGTCGATCGATCTCTTCGCGGGTAAGTGCCATGTTGGGAGGGAATTTCAGTTTCAAAGAAAGAGAGAAATCCCGTTCTGGCCAAAGTATTTCAGGGTAATCGCCCGCCAGGGACTTTTTAAAATCAAAAGGCGACAACTCCCTCGGAGAGCTGCCGCCTTAGTCCTTCGTTGAGCCTTTTGATCAGACTTTCTGAGCTTGCCGCTTGAGTTGGCCTCCTTTGCGCATAGCAAACTCCAGCTCGGTGCCTTTTTTGAGTTTGATGTGCTTGTCGCGAGTCAACACGGCCCAGCCCAACCCGACCAGACCACCTGCCGCCGCCCCCTTGAAGCCACCCAACAAGGCCCCCAGGGCCATGCCACTACCGACTTTCAGGACGGAGTAGTTTCGCTTGGTTTTGAACTTGAGGGTGTTGCTGTGCAGCGGAAGCCAGGTGCCGTCGACCTCGATCTCGCTGAGGGTAATCTCTAACTCAGCTCGCTTGTGCTGCGGATTGTCTCGCCCGCCCTGCGCCTCCAATACCACGCCGCATACCTTGCTACCTGCTGGGGCGATCAAAAAATCACCGTTGTAAAGGTCTCTAGTCAAGCGAGCATCGAAGCTATCGCCGTGCTCGACTTTGCGGGTGTGTAGCTTGTCGCGCAGCTCGAGGTAGATGCTAGTAAATGGCCATCCTTCTGGCGCAGCGGCCTGAGTGGGCGTAACCATCCATCCAGTCAGTAGGATCAAAAACAGTGAGGGCAGGACAAAAATCGCTCGCATAGATCTGGTGTTCGTAGGTTTGGATCAAAGGGCCAGGATGTGGCACCCTGAATCTGCCCTTAAGTACGGAGATCAGGGCTTCACGGCGAACAACAATGGCGTGAAAGCC
This sequence comes from uncultured Bacteroidia bacterium, assembly GCA_964449365.1. Classification (GTDB taxonomy): domain Bacteria; phylum Bacteroidota; class Bacteroidia; order J057; family J057; genus CAYVAP01. The sequence continues at coordinate 4,531 of CAYVAP010000134.1, read as the reverse complement.
CTCCCATCACAGATGAATACGGGTGAGCCGGGAATGAACGCCTCATCGGCCCTTGCCCTACATGCCTGGTGCGTCGGCTTTGACTCGTTGCAATTCTTCCCAAATCATTTTTTCCTCTTGCTGCTGAGCGATTTGCGCCTGGATTTCTTCTACCATTTGCTGCTGTAGCCGTCGCTGCTGTTCGTTTACGCGTAGCTGCTGATCGCATTGAGCGACTTGCTGCTCCAAGAGGAGAATTTCATCGCGATAGGGCATCTCCTGACTCAGGTTTTGGGCCAGGGTCTCATGGGCGAGTTGGTCTAAAGCCTCTGCTTCCGCCAAACTGGCCTCTCGCAGGCGAGATAAACGCAGGTACTCCTGGTCGACCTGATCTTGTAGGTAGGTCAATTGCCCCAACTGACTCTCTAGCAAGTCGAGGTGCTCGGCGAATTGCGCTTCGACCGTAGTAGAAGTCAGGTCGGCAGACTCAGGCAAAGCCACAGGCTCGGTAGTCTCGGGCAGGGTCCGAAAGGTCGGCATTTGAGCCATTGACATCATGCCTTCGTCGGCTGGTAATCCTACCTGAGCAGAAACCGAGGTAATTGCGACCAACAATGTGATCAGTTGAAGGGTTGTAATCTTATACCTCATAGCAATCGATATTGAGTCTGAATGATTCAGGATCGAATCGCTTTGGTTATGCTGAATGGCCACCTATGTACTCGATCCTTTTCCCCTCAAAAATAAGTTGCCCAGACAAAATTTCATACGAAATACCAAATATTATCTTACAAACATTTTTCACAAAAAAATTTATTTATCCTACTGCTACCGAGGCAAAGAATCGCTTGTCCAAATCTTAAAAATCACTAACTATGAACTATTTACCTGATCTACTATTAACGGCTGGCCTTACGGCAGGTGCCATCGTTGTGCTTATCCTGACCGTATTTTTCTTTCTGCGTTCCAACCAATCCAACCAGTAGTTCTGGGGGTGGAGTCCTGATAAAGGGCACAATCTCACATGCGTCAGCCTGCCTTGCTCGGGCTGACGCTTTCGTTTTGGGTACCTACCATCAGGCCGCAGGTGCAACCCCTGAGTAAGCCAATATGAAGGGCATCCTCTCTGCCTTCATGCCTCTTATGACCCCTATGCCCCCTATGCCCCATTCACATAGGTGAGTAAACCTGGCCGCTGGCGCGGTCCTGTGTGCCGAAGCCCCCTATGCCAGTCATTTCCCATATGGAATGCTATCCGCAATTCTGGGACCACCGTTGGTTTCAAGCATCGCCTAAAATCGATCATTAGGCGCCCATTTCCGGCTTTGGGGAGATGGCTGTCTTTAGAAAACCCTGTTCAGCTTGCTGCCAGACCTTCCAAACGGTGAATACTTGTTGAAAAGCCATTCCAACTACGAACAAATGACTACGAATTTCGAACTCGTTCCACGAGCATGTGCCGAAACCCTTATTCCCCCTATGGCCCATGCCACATAGGCGAAAGTAAGCCGCCGCGCGGCGGCACCGTTTGTAGCCCATGTCCCCATAGGCCAAACAGCGTAGCTGTGGCACTGCCCCCTATGCCCCTTTGATCTAGGTAAGGCATTTCTAGCATTTTAGAGAGGAAAAGTTTGGCTGACATCTGGATTCACCCTATCTTTGCACATTCAAATCTCAAAGATCATGTACGCAGTAGTGAATATTCAAGGCTTCCAGTTCAAGGTGGAAGAAGGGCAGCAAATTTACGTCAACCGTCTCGCTAACGAAGAGGGAGAAAATGTTGAGTTTGGTGAAGTGCTGCTGATCGACAACGAAGGCCAGGTATCGGTAGGTAAGCCCCATGTATCGGGTGCCACGGTGCGCGCCAAGGTGATCGAGCATCTCAAGGATGACAAGATCATTGTTTTCAAAAAGAAGCGTCGCAAAGGTTACCGTAAGAAAAACGGTCATCGCCAATACCTTTCCCAAATCGAAATCGAGACCATCACGGCCTAAGTGCCTGATGTAATGACCCATCTGGTCCTGTTTGTTTAATACGAATCAAGAAACTATAATTCTCATCCGTCATGGCACACAAAAAAGGGGGAGGTAGCTCCCGTAACGGACGCGACTCGGAAAGCAAGCGCCTCGGCGTAAAGGTTTATGGTGGCCAACCCGCCATCGCGGGCAACATCATCGTTCGCCAGCGTGGTACGCACTTTCGCCCCGGCAAGGGAGTCGGGATTGGCAAAGATCACACCCTCTATGCCCTCACCGACGGCGTGGTAACCTATCACGATCGCACCTACAATCGGAAGACACGCAAGGTTGTCAGCGTTCTATCAGAGCAGAGCAACGGCGAAGCTTGATAGGCTTAGTGCCTTGTCCGTATCATCAAAGAAAGCCGACCTTGGTAGGGTCGGCTTTCTTTTTTCATAGCACACACCTACTCGTGCAAACCAGATCAGGCCTGCACCGGATCAAAAAAGCGCACCCGCACTTCACGTAGCATGACCTCAGTCATAGCCGCCAGGTCATATTCAGGTTGCCATCCCCAATCTTGGCGAGCCGCGCCATCATCTAGCCGTGCGGGCCAGCTATCGGCAATGCTTTGTCGGAAGTCGGGCTCGTAGCTGATGGTAAACCCAGGCACTTGCTGTGCGATGCAGGCAGCAAGCTCCGCTGGGGTAAACGTCATCCCCTGCAGGTTGTATGCGTCACGTACCTGAATGCGCTCGGCCGCTGCTTCCATCAGCTCCATGGTGCCCCGGATCGCATCGGGCATGAACATCATGGGCAGGGGGCTTTCAGCGGAGAGAAAGCTGGTATATCTGCCTTGCTGCAAAGCAGCATGAAAAATCTCGACGGCATAGTCAGTGGTACCGCCGCCCGGAAGCCCTTGGTACCCGATCAAGCCAGGATAGCGGATGCTGCGCACATCCACGCCAAATTTCGCATGGTAATAAGCGCACCAGCGTTCGCCTGCTAGCTTACTGATGCCATATACCGTGGTGGGGTCGGTGATGGTTTGCTGGGGGGTACGATCTTTAGGAGCTGCTGGGCCAAAAACCGCAATCGAGCTCGGCCAAAACACCCGCTCGACGGAGCTGTGACGTGCTACCTCCAGCACGTTGAGCAGGCTGCCCATGTTGATATCCCAGGCGAGGGTAGGATGTTGTTCGCCCTTGGCCGAGAGGATGGCGGCCAGGTGAAAGATCTGCGTGACTTTTTCCTGCTCGACCAGCGTACGCAGTGCTTCACGATCGGTGACGTCCAATTGATGAAAAGGGCCTGCTTGATCGATGGGCTGCCGAATGTCAGAGGCCAGAACCTGCTCGCGCCCATAGCGTAGGCGCAAGGCATCGACTAACTCAGAACCGATCTGACCTAGGGCACCAGTAACCAGAATGCAAGGGGGAGGAGAGGACTGAAGGCTATCCATAGGATTGACGTTTGTAAAAAACGAAGCGTGAGAAGAAAGTAAGCTCGCACACTTGCCCCATCAACAAGATGCAGGCCGAAATAGCCGTTTCCATCTGATCTAAACCTCTGCCGCCATCATCCACCCAGGAGGCTCGCAGAGCGGTTTGAGCGGTTTGAGTAATCTGTAACCAGACGATGATTTCCCTATCAGCTCGCCAAGCAACGCGAACGTTCGTTAGCACATTTTCATCTCCCAAGCACACCGGATCATTCGCAGCGAATGGCCCGGTGTCTTTTTTTTCTGGTGAAACGGTACCATTAATCGGCGCGAGCGGCTAACGCCTCGCCCTGGCTGACCTATTCCACGGTCACCGACTTGGCCAGGTTGCGGGGTTGGTCTACGTTGCAATCGCGCAGCACCGCTACGTGGTAGGAGAGAAGCTGCAAAGGAATCACCGAGAGCAATGGCATCAGGGAGGCGTGTGTCTGAGGGATCTCGATCACAAAGTCGGCCAGCTCCTTGATACGCTTGTCCCCTTCGGTAACCACTGCGATGACCCGGCCACGGCGAGAAACGACTTCCTCGACGTTGCTGACCACTTTATCGTACGACTCGTCTTGAGTCGCGATGAACACCACCGGCATGTTTTCATCGATCAGGGCAATGGGCCCGTGTTTCATCTCCGCCGCAGGGTAGCCCTCAGCATGGATGTAAGAAATTTCCTTTAGCTTCAACGCTCCCTCCAGAGCCACCGGGAAGTTGTAGCCACGTCCTAGGTAGAGGAAGTTGGCTGCATATTGAAAGGTCTCGGCGATTTCGATGATCTTTTCATTTTGCTGCAAAATGCGCCGCACCTTCTCTGGGATCTGAAGGATCGCCTCGGTCAGCTCGCGGGTTTTGGGCAGGTTAGTATTGCGGAGTTGGGCGATAAAGGCTGCCATCAGGGACAAAACTGCCACCTGCGAGGTGAAAGCTTTGGTCGAGGCCACCCCAATTTCCGGTCCGGCGTGGATGTACACCCCGCCGTGGGTTTCGCGGGCAATGCTAGATCCGACCACATTCACCACCCCGAGCACCATGGCCCCGCGTTGCTTGGCGGTATTATGTGTCTCCCAAAAGAAAACATAATATCATAATAAACGCGAAGCT
>CAYVAP010000133.1:8887-9528 GCA_964449365.1 uncultured Bacteroidia bacterium | reverse complement strand
AAGGCGGGTCGAGGTTGGCATTGATGGCCGCCTGCAAGATGGGTTGATCAGGGTTGACTGAAATCTGATGGGCTTCTCCCCTCAAGTGAACGGTAACTTCACGCGGCACGGCTTCATACTTGCCGGTGGGCTCATCGCTGCGGCCATTGGCACTCACCACCAGCCCGCGCGATGAATCGCTGGTTTCTCCTTCATCAGCCTGCTCACCTGGCTCTGCGGTCAGATCGGCGTGGTAGCGCTCTTGATGAACATTGGCAAAGTTGACGGCGTGCTTGTCCAGCGCAGCTTCAGCCGATTGCATCAGTCCCTCAGGACCACAGAAATAGTACTGCTTGTGCCCTTCGGAGTGCATGAAGACCTCCGATACTAGGTCATAAATCCGCGCTTGGTCCATACGGCCCACGTAGCCGGGCCAGTCTTCTTCGGGTTGTGAGAGAAAATGCACCACCTCCAGGCGATCGCGGTATTGCTCGCTCAGGGCCTGGAGCTCTTCCCGAAGAATGATCGATTCGCGGGTGCGATTGCCGTACCAAAGGCTCACCTGGCTGAGGGGTTCTTCGGCCAGAGCCGTGCGCAGGATGCCATATAGGGGCGTAATGCCGCTACCGGCCCCGATCAGCAGGTAGTGATGATGGGCCTCT
>CAYVAP010000133.1:0-8877 GCA_964449365.1 uncultured Bacteroidia bacterium | reverse complement strand
GGCTGCGGGTATATGGTAAAACGCCCCTGGGGCGGCAGCGCCTCGAGGTAGTCGCCAGGCTGCAACTCATCTCGTAAGTAGTTGGAAAAAAGCCCTCCCTCGACGCGCTTGATGCACAATTGTAGTCGATCGTCGAGGGTAGGACTGCTGGCCAGGGAAAAGGCTCGCCGGTGTTCTTGCCCATCAAAGATCAGGCGTAGGGTCAGGTATTGCCCCGCCTGATAGTCGAAGGTTGCAGCGGCATCTTCGGGCTTGCGCAAAAACAGCGAATAGGCGCCGGGGGTTTCGTCCCGGATTTCGTCGAGGAGAAGGGGATAAAAAGAGGTTGGCATAGGGTTACAGGGCTGCAATGACCATGTTTTCATGCATCAACGCAGCCCTGCCCGAGATGTTCATCCGCGAGTCAATTGGCTTCAACGCTTGCTCACCAACTGTCCGTCTTGAAAGAGGCCAGATGCCTGCTCGCCATCAGGGTAAGTGATAGAGCCTTCGCCGTGCGGACGGCCCGAAACGAATTCGCCCACGTAGATTTTCCCATTCGGGTACTTGAATCGCCCCATGCCGTGCTGCTTGTCCATGCGCCACTCGCCTTCGTACACGCCCCCGTCGCGGTAGCGGTAGGTACCTTTGCCCTGTTTGCGGCCATTGACCCATTCGCCGCTGTACTCGTCGCCATTGGCGTAGGTGAGGGTTCCTTCACCATGGTAGCGGTTATGCTTGAATTCACCTTCGTAGATCGTTCCGGTGGGCGAAATCATTTTCCCTTGCCCCTCCATACGGCCACTGACCCACTGCCCTTCATAGCTTTGGCCGGTGGGATAGAGCATGGTGCCCTGACCGTGGCGACGACCGTCATGCCATTGTCCTTCATACTCACTCCCATTGGCATAGGTCATGGTACCATGTCCTTCGCGGGTGTTGCCACTGTACTCGCCTTCGTAATAGTTGCCGTCGTTGTAGAAGTACTTGGCGGTGCCGTCTACCTCCCCTTCTGCCCAGGTACCCGAGAGCTCGGTGCCGTTGGGAAAGGTCCAGGTTCGTTGGCCATGGGGCTGCTCATTTTTCCACTCGCCTTGGTAGACGCTGCCATTGGCAAATTGCATAGTGCCTTTGCCGTTGATCAGGTCCTCGCTGAATTCGCCTTGGTAAACGTCGCCATTTTGGTACTTCAGCATCCCCAAGCCCTCCATATTGTCGTTTTTCCATTGGCCGTCGTATACATCGCCATTGCGATACTCATAGAGGCCCTTACCGTGGCGTTTGCCCTTGCGCCATTCGCCTTTGTACTGGTCGCCATTGGGATACGAGTACATACCCACGCCATCGGCACAGTCGCCGCGCACACATTGTGCCTGGGTAAGTGATGTTATCCCCACCATCAGAAGCGGTAACAAGATGATATACTGGAATCGTTGCATAGCAATAGAACAAGAGTTTTCTTATGTCTAAGTTCGTAACTATGGCCAAAGATGTTAGGGTAGAGAGAGGGCGATTCTTACATTTTGGAAATTTTTGTGGGGTGGAAGGTAAAAAAGGGCGGGATAGAGGGGTACCCTCCACGACTGTCTATGCCCACGAATCCCTCCGCTCCCCTTTCACCAAAGTCCTCGTCGCCAACCGGGGCAAAATCGCCGTATGGGTGCTGCGGGTGCTTTGAGCGATGCCTCAGCGCCTACTGTTACTCCACCACCACCTTACAAAACACCGTATCGAGATGAGAAAACTCCTGATCCGTGGTTAACAGGGTTGCCTCTAGCGCATGAGCTGTGGCAGCGATCCAAAGATCGTTTTTTCCCATGTTCCTTGCCGTGAGCCCCGCAGGTAGGGCAAACGTAGGATGCTTCCCTTGGCTGTGGGTGTCAATGGCCACATAGCTCTGCAACAGTTTTTCGTTGGGGTCGCCCGCAGTACCAATGATCGACACCTGGCTGAACCACGAGATCAATTCCGCCATCTTCTTCTCGCCCCAGCCAAGGCCCGTTGCCAAGGATAAGATTTCTGCTACCGAGGCAAAGCATAAATGAGTTCGGTTTCCCGCTCCCAGTGGACCATGGGTTAGGTCAACGAATTGCCACGCGTCGGAGTTCCGAATCAGATGTATGATCAGGTTGGTGTCCAAGACGTAGTTCATGAGTTGAGCATTGGGAGCGGCTCCTCCACCGACTCATCCCCCGGCCACTGCCCGACAATGGCGGCTTTGTCAGCGGCAGGATAGGCATAGTCAGGCGATAACGCCTCCTCCACCGTAACCACCCGCAGAAAGGCGAACGAGGGCAGAAAATCCGTTGGGTCCTGGGTGGGGTAATCTTGCTTGGCCGCCACTGATTGGTTGCGAAATGTTTCTGCCAAGTTCAGCAGCCGTTCCAAGGTGCGCAGGTGATTGATGCCCAATACCGTCCAAATGAGTCGTTCTTTCAGCTTCATGGGGCTATCTGTGTAAAACCAAAGACAGTCAATCCAAAGGAAAGGGTGAAGAAGCATCAACCTACCCCACGAAATGTGGCCGGGGAATGTCCTTTTCCCTATCTTACCGCAAATCTTCAAGATTTGCCCATGCCTACGAATCCTTCCGCTCCGCTTTTCACCAAAGTTCTCGTCGCCAATCGCGGCGAAATCGCCATCCGTGTGCTGCGCGCCCTCTCTGACCTGCGCATCGGCACCATGGCAGTATATAGCTACGAAGACCGCTATTCATTGCACCGCTACAAGGCCGATGAGGCCTACATGATCGGCGACGAGAGCGAGCCGCTCAAGCCTTACCTTGACATCGAGGCGCTGATCAGCGTGGCCCAGCGCAAGGGAGCCGAGGCCATCCATCCCGGCTATGGCTTCTTATCGGAAAACGTGGCATTTGCCACCCGCTGCCGCGAGGAGGGCATCGTCTTCATCGGGCCAAGTCCCGAGGTGATGTACCAACTGGGCGATAAAGTGCGCGCCAAGGAGGTGGCCCGCGCGGCTGGGGTGCCCTTGATCCCCGACAGCCAAAAGCCGCTCAACAAGCTGGCCGACGCTGTCACCGAGGCCGAGCGCATCGGCTATCCCATGATGATGAAGGCCGCTGCCGGCGGCGGAGGGCGTGGCATGCGGGTGATCCACAACGAGGAGGACCTGGGCAAGGCCTTTTTCGAAGCCCGCAACGAGGCCAAAAATGCCTTTGGCGACGACACGGTCTTTTTGGAAAAATTCGTCGAAAACCCCAAACACATCGAGGTGCAACTGCTGGGCGACAGCCACGGCAACCTGGTGCACCTCTGCGAGCGGGATTGCTCAGTGCAGCGCCGCTTTCAGAAGGTGGTGGAGCAGGCCCCTTCTACCCTGCCGCAGGAAATCCGCGAGCAGCTTTTTGACTACGCCCTGCGCATCGGGCGGCAGGTGGGCTACAACAACGCCGGCACGGTGGAGTTTCTGGTCGATGGCGAGCAAAACATCTACTTCATCGAGGTCAACCCGCGCATCCAGGTGGAGCACACCGTGACCGAGGTGGTCACGGGGGTGGACATCGTCTGCGCGCAGGTGCGCATCGCAGCCGGGGCCCGGCTCACCGATCCCGAGATCGACCTGAGCGATCAAGCGCTGATCGTGCCGCGGGGCTTTGCGGTGCAGTGCCGCATCACCACCGAAGACCCCGAGCAGGACTTTAAGCCCGACTATGGGCGCATCATCGCCTACCGCAGCGCGGTGGGGCCAGGCATTCGGCTGGACGGGGGCAGCATTTACCCCGGCATGAAGATTTCGCCCTTTTTCGACTCCATGCTGGTCAAGATCACCGGCTCGGGCCGCACCCTGGAAGACGCCACCCAGCGCATCGACCGGGCGCTGCGCGAGTTTCGCATCCGGGGGGTGAAGACCAACATCCAATTTTTGCGCAACGTGGTCAACCACCCGATCTTCCAGGCGGGGCAGGCCACGGTGGGCTTTTTGCAGGCCCACCCGGAGCTGTTTGAGATCCAGCGCGGCTACGACCGGGGCACCAAGACCCTGCGCTACTTGGGTAACCTACTGGTCAATGGCAACCCCGACGTGAAATTTGCCGTGCCCCGCGAGAAGTTCCGGCAGCCGGTGGTGCCGCCCTTCAACCGGAATCATGACTATCCCCAGGGCACCCGCGACAAGCTCAAGGAATTGGGTCGCGAGGGCTTTACGCAGTGGCTCAAGGGGGAGCCGCAAATTCAATACACCGATACCACCTTCCGCGACGCGCATCAGTCGCTGCTGGCCACCCGCATGCGCACCTACGACCTCTTCGAAGTGGCCGAGTCCTACGCCCGCAATCATCCGGGCACCTTCAGCATGGAGATGTGGGGCGGAGCTACCTTCGATGTATGCCTGCGCTTCTTGAAGGAAAGCCCCTGGAAGCGGCTCCAACTGCTGCGCGAAAAGATGCCCAACCTCCTTTTTCAGATGTTGCTGCGCGGCTCCAACGCGGTGGGCTACACCGCCTACCCCGACAACCTGGTGCAGCGCTTCATCGTCGAGGCGGCCAAGAACGGCATCGACCTTTTCCGCATCTTCGACTCGCTCAACTGGCTGGAGGCCATGAAGGTGAGCATTCGCACGGTGCGGGAGGAGACCGACGCCCTGGCTGAAGCCTGCCTTTGCTACACCGGCGACATCAGCAACCCGCAGCGTACCAAGTACGATCTGCAATACTACGTGGATCTGGCGCGCCGCCTGGAGGACGAGGGTGCCCACATGTTGGCCATCAAGGACATGGCCGGGCTGCTCAAGCCCCTGGCGGCAGACAAGTTGGTTCGGGCCCTCAAGGAGCACCTGGACATTCCCATTCACCTGCACACCCACGACACCTCGGGCAATCAGCTCACCACCTACCTCAAAGCCGTCGAGGCTGGGGTGGACGTGATCGACCTGGCCATTGCCTCCATGTCGGGCCTCACCTCGCAGCCCAATTTCAACTCCTTTGTGGCGGCCATGCAGGGGCATGAGCGCGAGAACGAGCAGGTCGATTTGTCGGTGCTGAATGGCTTCGCCAACTACTTTGAGGTGGTGCGGGAGTACTATTACCCCTTCGAATCGGAGCTGCGGGCGGGCACCGCCGAGGTGTATGAGCACGAAATTCCCGGGGGGCAGTACTCCAACCTCTTGCCGCAAGCGCGCTCGCTGGGGCTGGAAGATAAATTTGAGCAGATCAAGCGCAACTATGCCACGGTTAACCATATGTTTGGCGACATCGTGAAGGTAACGCCGTCGAGCAAGGTGGTGGGCGACATGGCGCTGTTCATGACCTCGAATGACCTCACGGAGCAAGAGATTTTCGAGCGGGGGGAGGAGCTGAGTTTTCCCGATTCGGTGAAAAATTTCTTTCGCGGCGACCTGGGACAGCCTTACGGTGGCTTTCCTGAGCAGCTACAGCGCATCGTGCTCAAGGGTGAACCTCCCTACACCGACCGCCCCAACGCACACCTGGCCCCGGTGGACTTCGACAAGGCCTGGCGCGAGTTTCAGCAGGACTTTCCCGATCCGCGGCTGGATTTCCTGGACTTTTTGTCCTACCAGTTGTACCCCAAGGTCTTCGAGGAGTATTACGCGCACCTGCAAGCCTACGACGAGGTGATCAAGCTGCCTACGCCGGCCTTTTTCTATCCGCTCAAGCCTGATCAGGAGATCCTGGTGCGCATCGACCCGGGCAAGAAGCTCTTGATCGAGTTCATGTACATGCTCGACGCTGACGAGGAGGGCCGCCGCCCGGTCTACTTCAAGATCAACGGGCAGACCCGCGCGGTCTTCATCCGCGACGAAAACGTTACGGTCGAGAAGCTGGCCAACCGCAAGGCCAAGGAGCCTAATGAGATCGGTTCGCCCCTGCAAGGGCGCCTCACCAAGGTGCTGGTGGAGCCCGGCGACAAGGTCAAGAAGAACCAGCCGCTTTTCACCATCGAGGCCATGAAGATGGAATCGACCATCACCGCCAACGGCGAGGGGGTGGTGAAGGCGGTGCACCTCAAGGGCGGCGACATGGTGGAGTCGGAGGATTTGGTGGTGGAGATGGCGGGGTGAGACCGCTGCGCTGCGAGAGGGGAGATCGCTGCGCTGCGAGAGGTCGCGATCTTCCGCGTTTCATCGTAACTTATGTACATGAGCAGTAAAGGCGAATGCCTTGATTTGAGGGGCTGTTGAGGCACGGTTTGCGGACGCTTAGTATCCGCGAGATTTCGGGCGTCAGAGACGCGATGAAACAGCTTTTTGGCTTGCAGAGCCTCACGAGCGTGGGCGAGCGAGAGCGTTTTTTTTTAGCTCAGCGGTGACGGTGCCCTTGGCTATTTTCAAATTCCGGCTAATATCCCGAACGCCGGAACTATTGAGCGTTTGCTCCAGAATTTGGACTTTTACACCGGGCTTGTTGGCATTGTACCGGTAGTCGAGCTGAAAACTGCGCTTACAATTGTTGCAGAGCCAACGTTGGTCTCCATTTTCCCGCCGACTATTCTTGCTGATATTTTCGCTCTGGCAATGTCTGCATTTGACAAGGGCTGGTGAATCATCATGTCTTTTTCCAGATAGAATATACGAATTCAACTGGTCTGACCCACTACCCATATTGAGTTGGTTTTTATTTATGCAGATTGAAGTTGACCATAAAGCTTATGTTCAAGAAACATCACCTGCTCAAGTCCTTGTTCTCTCCCCCTCGTAAGACGCTGATCGATTGAATGGTGCCTAAATTCAGCCCTTCATTTATCCTTTTATTGAGTTCACACAGGTCTTCATCCTCTTCTACGGGGGTATGATCGATCGAAGTGAGGATATCTCCTACCTTAAATCCAAATAGCTGATGGACAGGTGTGTTGTAGATCGCGGCGAAGAATGCTCTCCCCTCAGCTCCCCGTTTTATTTTGAGGTGAGTAGGACCAACAGGTTTGGATTCTGGCTGGGCTCTTTCTTGCAAAAACATTCGCTTTTCTTTGTAGTCTATGATAAAATTGAATTGCTCAATAAATTCCATGCCAATAATGTTGTCAACCATTTTGGTGTTATTTGTATAGTATATTTTTTGGCAACAAATATGAATTTCATTCCAATCTAGGCTTTTCTCGTACCCAAACAAGGTATCTGTTATCGTTTGACCAATTGGCTGGAGTATTTCGCCCTTGGCATGCCAATTCCCTTTATCAGGCAAGCGAGGATTTTTTTGGAGGATGATATTCCCGCTGAATCCCGTATCGAACAAGAACTTTTTTTTGCCCCATCCTTCAATGCTTATTTCGGTGTGGATGGCGCCTAACAGCCCAATTTTGATGGGCACTTCTTTCCAAGTAGAGTCAAGTTCAGGGCGCTGGCGCCATTGGGTAAGGGTTTTGTTGTCCATGTTCAGCCGGATGGTTGCCATACTGTCATTGTACAACTCTCGCCCGATGAGTCCATCAAAATTGCACCACTTCGATTCAGCTTTTTCGGGAAGATACATTGAGAAATGATGTCGGGCCACAAATAGCGGTGTCCAGAAGGAATCGACAGACATGTAATTGACGCGCATTCTCTTTGCTCCCGCCCCCATTACATATCCGCCTTTCAATATTTTTGTGTGATCTGCTAGCATGATACTATCTGACTGAGTCATAAAGTTAGCATCATGCGCACCTAAGTCGAATACATAGCGACGATTTTGCCCCATGTATCCCTCAAAGATGATTCGCCGATCCTCGTAGCTAAATGTAACCTCTTTGTCCCAGTTTATTTGGCTCTTCATCCCACCTTTGGTCCGCATGGCTTGAGAAATCCAGCAACCAGAGCATAGGATCACCAGAATCAATCCCACTCCATGGGTAAAGTATTTGAGATAAGTCATAAAGTGATTATTTTTGGTTGTTTCCTTAACCATTCACACACTGACCAAGGCCAGTGTGTGAATGCGGTTCTCTTTATTTGAAGAGACTAGCTATAGCAAGTATTAAGTATGCAGCGAACTGAGCCCACTTAACCCACTTTTTTGCAAACAGCTCTACTGCTCCAGGGTCGTCAAACAACACCTCCCCAGTTAGATATTCCCCTGATAAATTTCTGAAATTGTCTATCGACTTTATTTCTTCTATCAGGTGATCATACAAGGTTTGATTTCGTTGCCTCAGGATTTCCTCTTTACCATAATTTGCCACATGGTAGGCATACACCTCCTGAAACAACTCATTTCCAACTTCGGTCAATTTCGCATCAACATCTTCGCCAATCACGTTTGTTGCAAAACTTGCATAGGAAGTCGATGTTTCATATGCTTTTCGAGTTGCAAGAGTCAAGTTATACATCTGTTCTTGCACCTTTTCAGAAAAGTACCTTGAGGTGGCATCATTGATGTAACTCGCTCCTAGGGCCTGAGCAGGCAAAAACACGGCTAGCCCTAAGAAAGCCCAAGTGAGCCCAAGTGAGCCCAAGTGAGCCCAAGTGAGCCCAAGTGAAAAAAGTGTTTGTTACACATAATGAGTTAAGTTAAAAAGTTTGTTAAAAAATTGATTTTACACATTTGCTCGCGGCCATGCATGAACCCGAGCTTTTGTTACGACGTTACATATGTAATATATGCCATGACCTATGTGAAAGTCAAGCCCCGGCCAATATTTTGGGGAGGTAAAAATGCGTATCTATTTCCAATGAATAAAAATATTGCCCTTTTATGGCGTTGGGTTGGCGAGGGGTTGGAATTTGAGGGGTTGATTTTCAGGGGCTTGGGGCAGCTTGCCGGGGCCGATCTCGCTCCCCTCCCGAGCAGCGCGCCGCCTGGCTTTTCATTTTCCGAGTTTCTGGATTCTCTTGATTGGATTTTTGGTTCTCGCGCGGGCCTGGGGGCGAGGCACTGGCTTTTCCCGATGGGCCACAACGGCTGGGCTATGTGCCGTGCCGACGTTTAGGAGGCATGGACATCATAGC
>CAYVAP010000132.1:0-9529 GCA_964449365.1 uncultured Bacteroidia bacterium | reverse complement strand
ATTTAGCGCCAGTTTGGTGACGGTCCCGGCCTTCATGCGGGTGGAGCCTGTGACAAATTCTGGTCCTACCACTGCCTCGATGGGATGACCGACCACCGCTGACAAGGGCGCTTTCGCATTGCAGGTGAGACCAGCCGTCGGAATCCTCGCTTCCCGGCAAGCCTGCATCGCTCCTAGCACATAGGGAGTGCTGCCACTGGCCGTGATGCCCATCACAAAATCTCCCTGGTTGACTCGATGGGCTTGCAAATCTAGCCAGCCTTGTTGCTGATCGTCTTCGGCAAACTCTACCGCCTGGCGAATGGCCCCATCTCCCCCCGCGATCAGGCCGATCACCCAGCCATGCGGTACCCCGTAAGTGGGCGGGCACTCAGAGGCGTCGACGATCCCCAGGCGACCGCTGGTGCCGCTCCCTAAGTAAAAAAGCCGCCCCCCTTCGCGCATTTGATGATGGACCCGGTCAACCACGACCTCAATTTGAGGCAAGATGCTAGCAATTACCTGGGGAACTTTTTGGTCTTCCTGGTTGATGCTAGCGAGCAGGTTCCGAGTGCTCATCTGCTCCAGATGATCGTAGAGAGAAGGGGATTCGGTGATTTTTTCGGTAGGCATGAAAAGTCGGATTGAACTATTCTACAATCTGATAGCGGCGGCGTACCTCTGCTCGATCAAAACCAATAAAGTGCCACCATTCGCTCATGATCCCCTGAAAGCCTGCGGCGCGCATGGCGCTGCGTAAAATCTGACGCTGAGCGACCTGCTGCTCGGTCAGCTCCCCACTGGCAAGATAGCGCGACTCATAACGCGGCTGGGCTAGCGGCCCGAAAAAGTCAAAACTGGTACCCATGTCTACCAGACCAGTATCGACGTGCCAAAGTCCTAGGTCGACCGCCGCGCCATAGTTGTGCATAGAGCCACTGCCGCCCGGCGGCGCTACATAGTCTTGCTGCGGGGTGCCTTTCACGATTTCCCACATCTGATACTGCACCGAGCGAGGACGAACGCAGTCGAACAAAATCAGCCTGAGATCGGGGTGGTCGTCTAGCAAAGCGGCTTGGGCTGCCACCAGTTTTTCTGCCACTTCGGGTTGCAGATAGCAGGCATCATAGTCGCCGTAGACGTCTTGCGCCATGAAGTTATCTTCGGTGGAGTACATCATGCGCAGCACCAAGGAGCTGTCTAACTGGGCGACATTGACCAACCCTTGCGCCATGAGCGTACGCTCCAAATCGGTGGTATCGGGCGGCGGCGGTGTCGGCAGCGGCTTTGTGATGTCGACCTGTGCCACCCGAGCAGTGTCAGGGTCCGCGGCAGCAGCAGAATGGTTGCCCTCGGATTGACACGCCAGCAATAGCCCCACGCAGCAGAAGAAGAGTAGTCCTGTTCGCATGGGCTCAAAATACTAGCTACTCGCAAAAAAAGAAACCTTCCTTGCGCAAAAGCAGCAAGGAAGGCAGTAAAGGTTGGGCATAGTGGTCGAAAGCATCCTGATCAGCAAGACGCGTCAGCCACGAGACTTACCCTTGAGTTTGATCACCTCCTGCTGCAGGTCCATGACGATGGTCGAAAGCTTTTCGAGCGACATCTCGGGATCTGGGAAGTCATCGCTCATGAACATTTTGGCTTTCCAGATTTCGCGTACGTCTTCCAGGGAGATATCGTAGGGCGAATAGGTAGGATTGTCAGAGCGAAGGGTGAGCATCGGGGTGCCATCGGATAGCGTTTTGGCATAGAGTCGCTTGTAAACCACGCCTTCAGTTTCGGATACCACAATGTAGGTCTGCCCGTTTTTGACGTCGTGCCAATTCTCGACATATTCACCGATGACGATGGTGCCCGACTTGAGGGGGAGCATAGAGTCGCCTTTGATTTCGAAGGCCCGAAAGGTGCCAGATCCCAGCATAGGAAGCTGAAATTTGGGAAGGTCTTCGATGTACTCAGGGTCGGCGTAGCCGTTGAGATAGCCAGCCGAAGCCCTTTGGGGGACATACTCGACGTTTTCGCGCCCTTCTCGGTCGAGGGTGATGGGCAGAATGCGTAGGCGCTTGCCCTCGGTGTCGGCGCTGCGCCGAGCGCCTTCGTCGCGCAGTTCTGCCTCCGTATATTCCGAAAGATCCTCTTTGACCAGCAGGTCGATGGAAACCCCAAAGAAATCGCTGATGCGCTCTAGCGTATCGTAGCGAGGAGTCGCTCGGCATTCTTCGTAAGCGCCGATCGAAGAGCGACGGATATCGAGATGGTTGGCTAGCTCTTGTTGAGTCAAGCCCTTCATTTTTCGCAGATATTTTAGGTTTTTGCCAATGACCTGCTTCTCTTTTTCACTCATGACAGCGAGATTTTTCCAGTTGTAAAATGTGGCATTTAATGGAACAGCCACTCACTAACCCACTTAGCAGCCCCTACAAACTTTTAGCAAATTATAAACTACTTAGTAGAATTCCTAAAACCAGTCGTATTTTTAGTAAAATTTTTTTCATTCCCAGATTCGATGGAATGCCGCTCTTTTCCCTGATCTTTTTCGTCAGCGAGAATCGAGGAATTGAACAATTGCCCCTACCTGGAAGGTTCTTGTTTATCGGTATCTAGTCTTTTACCAAATCTCTGCTCATGCTTCGCTCTGTCTGCCTCTTTACTTTGCTCGCCGTGGCCACCTTGGCTTTTGCCCAGCCTGAGTGGACCATCGTTGACTCTGACATCAGCTTCGAAATCGTAAATGCCGGGATCACCGTCGATGGCTCCCTGAGTCAACCAGAAGGGGAAATTCGCTTCGACCCAGTAGATCTTTCGCCCGCTAGCCTGCGGGTCTCGGTCCCGGTCAGTACCCTCGAAACGGGTCTCAGCGCTCGCGATCATCATCTGATGGCCGAGAAGTATTTTTACGTGGACCAATATCCGAATATCACGATGCGCTCGGTGGAGATTACCCAGCGCAGTGCCAACGCCTTCGATGGGGTCTTTGCCCTCACCATCAAGGGAACCACTCAGCAAGTGCGTTTTCCCTTTACTTTCCGGCAAGACGGTAAGGAAGGCTCCTTCGACGGAGAGTTTAGCATCGACCGGCTCAACTTCGATGTAGGCGGCACAAGCTTTTTTCTCGACGATGAGGTCCGGATAAATCTGCGAGTGATGGTCAAGCCGCTGAGCGCCTCCGCGACAAATAACTTGCGATAGGGGCAGCCCACTCTAGAGCGAGACCCTGATGCATTGAATTCAGCAAAAACTGCCTCACTTGAGGCTGAGGAAGTACTGGAGCGTGTTCGCAGCTAGTAGCTTAAGTGGCTGATGGACATATGATTAGGGCCAGGATATAGGATAAATGAGCACTTCACACTAGTGGACATCATCCATTTAGACAGGATTTCAGAATTCACAGGATCAGCAGCACCTGAAAGCCATCTTGTCAATCTTGTCCAAAAACAAGCGCGTCAGACCATTGGTGAAAGCCATCTTGTTAATCTTGCCCCATCTTGGGGCAGCAAAAAAACCCATGCCAAGCGCGTCAGTCGCCTACAAGCGGCAGGATTTTCAGCAGCGGAAATCGAGCGTATCTCGGCCCCCATCGGGGTAGACATACAAGCCCAAATCCACCGGGAGATTGCCCTTATCATGGCTGAGCTAATCCAGGTGAAAAATCAATACCGCTAAGGCTCTCCTGATGGCCTTTGGCCCCAAGCCTCTTTTGTGTTAGCTTTGCTCCGTTTGTGGGCAACCAATCGCTACCATGATCAAAATTGGACTATTCGGCGCGGGACATTTGGGTAAGATTCACCTGCGCCTCATTCGTGAAATCGACGCCTTTGAGCTAGTGGGAGTATGCGACCACGACGAGCGGGTGCGACAGCAAATAGAGGCTGAATACGAGGTGCCTACCTTCCGCGATCCCCTCGCACTGATCAATGCTGTGGACGCGGTCGACCTTGTGGTGCCCACGCTCTCGCACGCTGACCTGGCCACTCAGGCGCTCGAAGCGGGCAAGCACCTCTTCATCGAAAAGCCCGTTACCCATACGGTGCCCGAAGCTCATGCGCTGCTTCGCCTCAGTCAGATGCATCCACAGCTCAAAGTGCAAGTAGGGCATGTAGAGCGATTCAACCCTGCTTTGCTCGCGGTGGATACCAGCGAGCTGCGCCCCATGTTCATTGAAGGGCATCGCCTGGCGGTATACAACCCGCGGGGTACCGACGTATCGGTGATTCTGGACTTGATGATTCATGACCTAGACGTGGTGCTGAGCCTGATCCCTGCTGAGGTCAAGCATATCAGTGCTAGTGGGGTGGCTGTGATCAGCGATTCGCCCGATATCGCCAATGCTCGCATTGAGTTTGCCAATGGCTGCGTGGCCAACCTGACGGCGAGCCGCATTTCGATCAAAAACATGCGTCGGCTGCGCATGTTTCAGCGCGATACCTACCTAGCGGTGGATTTCCTCAAAAAAACGACCGAGCGCCTGCGCCTGACGGATGAGCCCGCAGAGCAGATACCAGGGCTGATGCAGTTTCCGCTAGACAACGGCGAAAAGACTCGCTATTTGCGCTTTGAGCAGCCCGAGGTACAAGAAGTCAACGCCATCAAGATGGAGTTGGAAGAGTTTGCTCGGGCAATCAGCGAAGAGGCTCCCATTCGCGTGTCGCTCGCGGATGGGGTGCGCGCACTGGTGGTGGCTCACCGCATCCTCGATACCATCGAGCACAGCCTCAAAGCCGTAAATCCATGACTGCGCATCAGGCTTCGATCAGGTGGGGCTTGATGTTTTCGACGTTTACTGGTGATTCCGGCAAGGTAAAGTAAACGGTGGTGCCGACGTTGAGCTCCGAATCAATCCAGATTTTCCCTTTGTGCTGCTCGACGATTTTCTTGCAGATGGATAGGCCGATACCGGTGCCCTTGTACTTCGACTTACGGGTGTGCAGGCGCAGGAAGAGGCTGAAGATTTTGTCTTTGTATAGCTCATCCATGCCGATGCCGTTATCTTGTACGGCGAAGAGGTAGTACTGCCCTTGCTGCGAGGCTTCGATGCAAATCTCGGGAGTAGCTTCACTGCGAAATTTGATGGCATTGTCGATGAGGTGCTGGAATAGCTGGCGAATCTGATTGCGATTGGCCACGATGATGGGCAGGTTGCTGATGTTGATCCGAGCCCCGAGGCTGCCTTTTTCGCGGGTAATGCTCTCGATGATATCCTGAATCACCTCATTGACATCGACGGGGCGCATTTCTTGCTGAAAAATTCCCACCACAGAGTAGGCCATCAGATCGGCCAAGAGGGTATCCATGCGCTTGACCCCAGCGGTAATAAAGTTGATAAACTCGTCGGCATCTGCGTCGAGATGGCTATGATAGCGGCGCTGCAATAGCGTTGCAAAGCTACCAATGCTGCGCAGGGGCTCCCGTAAGTCGTGCGAGACCACGTGGGCAAACTGACGCAGGTCCTCGTTAGAACTAGCTAGGCGCTGATTTTGCTGCTTGATTTCCTCATTTTTCTGGGCCAGCACTTGGTTGACTCGCCGCAGGGTCTTGTTGCGCAGGTAGCCCAGGTAGAGCATTACCAGCATGAAAATGAAGCTAAAGGCAAATACTGCTAGGGTCCATTGCCGTCGGGTAATGGCCTGATCACGTATCAGGTCTTCGATCTGGGCATCTTTGGCCTGGACCTGCTGCTGCGGCTCATACTGAGCCAGGGCGGTGAGTTGGCGCTGCCCTTGCAGAGAGTCTTTGAGATGCACGTAATTTTTGTAGCGTTCGTAGGCCTGCTCAATCTGCCCCAACTCCTCCAATACCCTAGCCTGCATGTCGAATATGTCCCGTTTGATGGTGGGATCATTGATTTGCAAAGCGACTGGCTCGGTTTGATCCAAGATTTGCAGAGCTCGGTTGGGCTTGTCGAGTTTGAGCAGCACTTCTGCCAGATTAACAGAAAAGCTGGTCCATTCCCGCTTCAGATCCATCTCTCGATAGATCTCGACCGCGTGCTCCAGGCTCACCAAGGCTTCTTCGTAGCGCTTCTCACTCATTAGCAAGCGTCCGTTGAGCGCTTCTGAATAGGCCACTCCGTAGGCGTGCCCGATCGAATCTGCGATTTCCAAGGCCCGCTCAGCGTACCTCAAAGCCTGCCGATTGCTATCCAGGCTGATATGTACCCCAGCGATGGAGGCAATCACGTTGTAATACGTCAGCGCCTTGTCTCGCTGCAAAATGGGATCTTCTGATTCTTGGTTGAGGTAGCCCATGAGCAGTTCATCTGCTCGCCGAAATTTGCGCAAGGCATTATCAAACTGCTGCTTGCCCCAATAGATCACACCGATATTGCGATAGCTCACCGCCATGCTCAAGGTATCTTGAGCCAGGCTGGCTCGTCCCATGGCCTCGGTTTGGTAGTTGAGGGCCTCGCTGACATTTCCCATCGAGTTGTAGACTTCGCCCAGGCGCGAGAGGTTGCGCAGCACGTAGGGAGAATGCAGACCCAGGGTATCGGCAAGACTTTGGGCGCGGGAAAGGTAGTCGATCGATTGCTCGTACTGGTCTTTGGGATAATAAAAGATACTCCCGGTAAGGTGAAGCATCAGAAACCGCTCTGCCCCAAAGGTTTCGTATGCCTCGGTCAAATCCAGCCCTTTGAGTAGCCACTCGAGGCTCTGATCCCATTGCCGCTGCCCGAAATAGTGTCGCCCCAAAGTCAGGTAGGCATCTACTAGCACCTCAGGATCACGGTTGCTTTCCAACATCTCAATGTCTTCCAGCAGACGATCAACCTTCTCGTTAGCTGGCTGTCCCTGAATCAGCAGACAGGTGCAGCAGAGGAGTATACAGACCAACAATTCCTTCATATCAGTACAAGCAGCAAATGGAAGAGCAAGTTACTTAACTCAATATTGGAATAAACCTTTAATCATCCCAGGGTAGCCCACTAAACCTGCAAAAAAAATGCCATCAACTGGAGATTTGGGTGGGTAAGTGGAAATATATTCTAGTGCCGCTTTCGCTTTCGAGCCACGCCGGCCACCACTGCGAAGTTGATGTCTAATGCATCATCGTCGATCCTTTGGTTGACTCTTCGCTGGGTTTCTGCTACTTTGCCATGAAGTTTTGCATCATCCCTAAACCCTTCACTAAGTGAAAATGAACAAATTCATTGCCCCGTTTTTTACCCTGCTCGCCCTGCTGCTGAGTCTGTCGCTGAGCGCTCAGATTCGCACGCCCATGCCTAGCCCTACTATCAGCTTTGAGCAGAGCTTGGGCCTCTCTACGGTCAGCATGGCATATTCTCGTCCTGGTGTCAAGGGTCGCGACATCTTCGGCGACCTGGTACCCTATGGCCAAATCTGGCGTACCGGTGCCAACGCCTCTACCAAAATCACCTTTGGCGAAGAGGTGATGCTCGAAAACAATGAGGTAGAAGCTGGCACCTACGCCATCTATACCATCCCCGGTGAAGACGAATGGACCGTGATGCTTTACACGGACTTGGACCTAGGTGGCAACGTAGCTAATTATGATGAAGAAAAAGAGTACCTGCGCTTCTCGGTCGAGCCCCAGAAAATCCCCATGATGATCGAGACCATGACTTTCATGATCAACGATATTCGCGAGGATCAGGCCTCCCTCAACCTGATGTGGGCCAACACCATGGTCAGCATGGAGATCAAGCTCAACGTCGGCGCAAAGGTGATGGCCTCCATCGAGCGGGTGATGAGTGGCCCTTCGCCCAACGACTACTTCGCCGCTGCTCGCTACTACTACGAGACGGATCGCGACCTGGAGCAAGCCCTGGAGTGGATCAACCTGACCCTCGAAAGCACCGAGCGCTACTGGATCGTTACTTGGAAGGCGCGCATCCTCGGCAAGATGGAGCGTTATCAAGAGGCCATGGCGGCTTCGGAAAAAGCCAAGGAAATGGCCCAGGAAGCCGAAAACATGGATTATGTGCGCATGAATGACGAGATGATCGCTGAGTTTGAGGCGAAGATGTGATCGAACCTTGGACCTGCGGGATTCGTGATTCGTAACTGTAAAAACTACTTGCTTGCGAATCACGAATCCCATCTAACGAATGACTTATGCGCTGGCTCAGGCTTTTCTTTTGGCTGGTTCCCGCCTCCCTTTGGGGCCAAAGCGACCTGCAATTGCAGTGGCGTGTGCCCTCTGCGAGCGAAGCTACCCTCTCCCCCGAGGGCTGGCCATCAACCAATTTTCCACTATCTGACACTGCTGATCGCGTACGCTATCCCCCCTCCAACCTCCTGCCCAGCTACGCCCGCCAAAACCCCACTGGATTCAGCTTTTTGTGCCGCCAAGAGCTAGCCATCCAGCGCCGCTGGCCGGTCGCCCTCTGGGTAGATATGGAAGACAATCCCACCCTGAAGGGACAAATCATGACCACCCCACACCTCCGCTTGCAGGTTCCTCTGAAATAGATGACCGCCAGCCATGTTCCACACTTTTCAAGCGTGTGCAATTTTCCCATCAGCGTGGCTTCTGGGCTATCCCAGGGCAAATCAATAGTGCTGCTATTGCGTTTGTAAGAGAAACTACTCACCTTAAACGCAAACGCTTATGCGAAGAATCATGATAACCAGCCTGGCCCTGTCCATGCTGCTACTGACCACGTCTTGTGTCATCATTCGTCAAGGCGAAGTCGGGGTCAAGCGCACCCTGGGACGCATCAAATCCGCCCCCATCATGGAGGGCCCCCAGGGTTTCAATCCCTTCGTTACCACCATCTTGCGTGTGCCGATACGCACCGTCAACCTGGAAGTACGCCTGCCCTTACCCAGCAAAGAGGGGCTGACCATCGATTCGGAGATTTCGATCCTTTACCGAGTGCAAGCTCAATCAGCCCCCCTCCTGCTTCAGGAGGTCGGTAAATTTTATGAGCAAGAAATGATCATGCCGGTGTTTCGCTCAGCTGCGGCTGACGTAACCGCACGCTTCATGGCCAAAGACATGCACTCTGGCGCACGGTCTGTAATCGAAAACGAAATCAGTACACGCATGAACGAAATCCTGGAGCCACGCGGCCTTCTGATCGAAAATGTCTTGATGAAGAGCATTCAGCTTCCTCCCGGACTCTCGCGAGCCATCGAGGAAAAACTTCAGGCTGAGCAGAGCGCCCAACGGATGGAATTCGTCAAGCAACGTGAGCAAGCCGACGCCGAGCGCCGCATCATCCAGGCCAAAGGAGAGCGCGACTCGCGCATCATCGCTGCTGAGGCCCAGAAGCGTACCTTCGAGATTGAGGCCGAGGGTCAAGCCAACGCCACCCGCCTAGCGGCTGCGGCACAAGCCGAAGCCAACGCCAAACTCGACAGCTCCCTCACGGATCAAATCTTGCGCTACCGAGCCATCGAGGCTTTTCACCTCATCTCCAACGGCCAAAACAGCAAGCTGATCATTACCGATGGGCAAACGCCCTTCCTGGGGTTGCCAGAAGAAATCATGCCTAAGTAACGCTCAAAAAATAAGTTGGCCTTCTTCGCTTGAGAATAGGAGGTCGAGAGATTGAGAGGTCGAGAGGTCGAGACTAAGAGATTGT
>CAYVAP010000131.1:0-9541 GCA_964449365.1 uncultured Bacteroidia bacterium | reverse complement strand
AGTTCGGCCACGCTGAGCCAGTTGCCCGCTACCTCTACCTTGCGCAGCAAAGGGGATACGGCCGGCAAGTGGTGGGCCGGCTGGGTATCCTGGGCCTCCATCAGTTGGCGAAACTCTTCTACCCGACGTAGCTCTGGCATCACCACATCAGGATCACTACCTGGCGTGATGGCCAGACAGGCTGCTTGGGCTTCCTCGCTGGAGACTCGCTGCACCAATTGCTGCAAAATCACGTCGAAGCCAAGCTTTTGGTAAGTATGCGCGTGGGATAACTTCATGCGGTAAGGGCCGACGCTCAGGAAGCATCTTCTTTTGAGGCGGCGCGTTTTCTGTTTTTTAAGGGAAACTTCTGGTCGGGTTTTTCCTTGGTCTCTGATTCTTGCTTGCCTTCGAGGCCCTGCTCTCGCTTGAGGCTATCGAGGTCGGTATCTAGCTCGCGCTTGATATAGCGATAGAGCAAGTCGAGCTGCACCGGATGTTCGAGGTAAAACTGATACGCTGCGTGAAACGTGGCGCGGTCTAGATCGTGCTTGGCCAGCACCTCGTCGTACATCTCGTTGCGCATGTCTCTGCGACGAATGAAAGGCCCTCCTTGGCGTCCCACCCAAGCGTTGACCACGTGCATATCGCGCAGCACCTCCCGCATCTGCTCGGGGGGTAGCGGGGCATCTTTGCCTGAAACCTCAGACTCACAGCCCGCCAACCACAGCAAGCTGAAAGCGACTACTATCCATCCTGACCAAAAACAATTTTTCATATCGAATAAGGATAACCGTTCATTTGCAGGAAAGTTAGGGGAAGATGGGGCATAGGAGAAATAGGGGCCCTAAGGGTTTCGACTGAATTGATACTTCAAAGTGGTTGAATGGGAGGGTGGTTGATTTATTGAATGGCCTTGTTATCAATAAGTGATAGTGTCTTACCACTCTACCATCCTTACGCCACGTAGTATAGTAACGCTGAACTTGCAAAGAAAAACTAAACTGTTCACTTCTCACTCCGAACTCCAACTTCCGAACTCCAAACCACGAACCCAAAATGCTCATTTCTGCCATCTACGCCGTCTCGGAAAACGATGTGATCGGGCGCGACAACGGCCTACCCTGGCATTTGCCCAATGATCTGAAGTTTTTCAAGGCCAACACCTTGGGCAAGCCCATGATCATGGGGCGCAAGACCTACGAATCCATCGGTCGTCCTCTGCCCAAGCGCCGCAACCTGATCCTCAGTCGGCAGGCCGCCTTTAGCGCCGAGGGCTGCGAGGTCTACGCTTCTCTGGATGACGCCCTGGCCACCTGCACCGACGAAATCGAAGTGGTGCTCATCGGTGGAGCGGGGCTGTACAAAGAGGCTTTCGGGCGCGATTTGGTGGGTAAGATCTACCAAACCCTAGTACACGCCGAAGTGGAAGGCGATGTGCGGTTTCCCCTCCCCTCCCCCAACCGCTGGGAGATCACCTGGGTCGAGGCGCATCAGGCCGACGAACGGCATGAGTTTGCGTACACCTTTCGGGTGTTGGAAACATGATGCAGCGTTGAAGGTCGGTGATCATGAGCAGACTCGCCTATATGAACGGTCAGGGGTATAAGGAAATAAGGTATAAGGGTATCAGGCACTTTGGTCAGCCCCCGTTCATATTGGCTCACTCAGTGGCCGCCCAAGCGGCTAAATTTACTTTTAACCTTGACTTTCAACCGCGAAACTAATGACTAGCCCGAAACCGATGATTTAGAACCAAACGGCAAGGGCCATCGCCCGATACGAGCAATGGACCCTTGCGTCAAAACCCCTGTCGTGAATCATGGCGGTAGTAGAGCAGGCAGCTTTAGTCGTGGATTGGATGAGAAAGTCTGAGCTTCGTTGCTCCGCCCCCTCAACAGTAATCAAGCGTGTGGATTCAGGCGCGAAGCGTGTGGGTTATCACAATTCGCAATAACTACCATCCTCCACCAAATTGCGGCAGGGATAGCGCCAGGTGAGGCCATCACCGATCATCTCGTCGGCCACGTCGGGCCCCCAGGTGCCCGCCGGATAGCCATGCAGCGGGATTTGATCGCTGGCCTCGCCCTCCCAGGCTTGCAGGATGGGGTCGACGAAGCGCCAGGCCGCCTCTACCGCGTCGCCGCGGGTGAAAAGGGTCTGATCGCCCTGCATCGCATCGAGCAGCAACCGCTCGTAGGCGGTGGGCAGGTAGGTGCCATTCAAGTCCTGGTAGTGAAAGTCCAAATTGACTTCCTCCACCTTGAAGCCTGCGCCAGGCACTTTCATGCCCATTTTGAGCAGGATGCCCTCGTTGGGCTGAATGCGGATCACCAGCTTGTTGTGCATATCGGTGGGCAGATCGCACGCGTCCATGAAGAGGCGCTGCGGCGTCTGCTTGAAGTAGATCACGATTTCGGTGACCTTGGTGGGCAGCCGCTTGCCGGTGCGGAGGAAAAAGGGTACCCCACCCCAGCGCCAGTTGTCGATGAAAAATTTCATGGCCACGAAGGTGGGGGTGCGCGAGCTTTCCGGTACGCCCTGCTCCTCACGGTAGCCTTTGGCATGCTCACCTTTGATCATAGCGCCCATGTACTGCCCGCGGATGGTCTGCTGGAGGATGTCCTCGCCGGTAATGGGCCGCAGGGCCTGAAAGACCTTCAGCACCTCGTTGCGAATGGCGTGAGCCTCGATCACCTGGGGTGGCTCCATGGCGGTGAGGCCCACCAGTTGCAGCAGATGATTTTGGACCATGTCGCGCATGGCTCCCGAGCGGTCGTAGTAGCCGCCCCGGTCGCCCACCCCGATGTCTTCGGCCGAGGTGATCTCCACGTGGTGGATGTAGTTGCGGTTCCACAGCGGCTCGTAGATACCGTTGGCAAAGCGGGTCACCAGTAGGTTTTGCACCGTTTCCTTGCCCAGGTAGTGGTCGATGCGGTAGAGCTGCTCCTCGTCGAAGTAGCTGAGCAAATCCTGATTGAGCTGATGCGCCGTCTCATAATCATAGCCAAAGGGCTTTTCCACGATCAGGCGTCGCCAGGCACCCTCCACCTGGTTCATGCCGTGGCTGGCCAGGTACTGCGGAATGATCGAGTAGAGGCTCGGCGGGGTCGAGAGATAGAAAATAGCGTTGCCCTCGGTGCCGTGCTGCTCCTGTAGCTCTACCATGCGGTCTTTCAACCGGACGTAAGTCTCTTCGCCCTTGGTGTCGATGGATACGTAGTGGAGCTTGGGCAAAAATCCCTCTAGGGTGTCTTCCTCCACCGGACGGTGGGCAAACTCGCCGATGCCTTCGCGCATTTTCTCACGAAAAGCCTCATCGCTATATTCTGAGCGACTGGTGCCCAGCAGGGCAAAGCCCTCGGGCAATTTGCCTTGCTCGTGCAGGTCGTACACCGCCGGGACCAGCTTGCGGTAGGTCAGGTCGCCCGAGGCACCAAAGATGACCAGGGTATGATTGTCAGTCATTTTTTGAAATGTTTGAATTATTGATTGGCTGATTGAGAGAATACGCCATTCAAAAAATCAACAATGTTTGAATTATTGATTGGCTGATTGAGAGGATACGCCATTCAAAAAATCAACAAATCCCCCATTCAACCACTTACTCTGCTTTTTTGATCGCGTGGCCGCCAAACTGATTGCGCAGGGCAGCGAGCATCTTCATGGCGAAGGACTCCTCCTGCCGCGATTCAAAGCGGGTGTAGAGCGAGCTAGTGATCACGTGGGCCGGCACGTCAAAATCGATGGCGGTCTGCACCGTCCAGCGGCCTTCGCCGGAGTCGTTGACGTAGCCCGCGATCTCGGAGAGCTTGGGGTCTTCGGCCAGGGCCAGCCCAGCCAGTTCCAGCAGCCAAGAGCGCACCACCGAGCCATGCATCCAGCTTTGGGCAATGCCTTCGAGGTCGAGATGATAGGGCGATTTTTCCATGATCTCAAAGCCCTCGGCGTAGGCTTGCATCATGCCGTATTCGATGCCATTGTGCACCATCTTGACCATGTGGCCCGAGCCGATATCGCCGGTGTGGATGTAGCCATTTTCTGGGGCCAGGGTTTTAAAAATAGGCTCGCAGTGATCGGCGGCTTCTTTTTTGCCTCCGTACATAAGCGAATAGCCCTCAGTGAGCCCCCAGACGCCGCCGCTCACACCGCAGTCGATGAAGTGAATGCCTTTTTCAGCTAATTTTTCGCCTCGGGCTACCGAGTCGCGCCAGAAGGAGTTGCCCCCCTCGATGAGGATGTCGCCCTCGCTGAGCAGCGGCGTGAGGGTATCGATGGTGCTGTCCACTGGTTTGCCAGCCGGTACCATGATCCAGATCACTTTGCGCGCGGGCAGTTGGTCGACCAGGGCGGCGAGGTCGTTGGCCGCCTTGGCTCCAGCGGTTTTGACCGCGTCGAGGGCTTCCTGGGCCATGTCCCAGGCCACGACCTGATGATCATTTTGCAGCAGGCGCTTGACCATATTGCCGCCCATCTTGCCGAGTCCGATAAATCCGATTGTCATAATTTCTGTGGGGATAGTGATTGGTGGAAAAAGACAAAGGAACAACCCCAAAAGGAAGGCGGCTGTTCGTTGGCCGACAAAGTGAAGCCATATATTCCTGACCATTCCGTTTTGGGGTGGTATGCCTCCAGCTTCGGCTTCGGCACACAGTGCCTCGCCAGCCCTTTATGGGGGGTGCCTCGCTAGCCCTTTATGGGGGTGCCTCGCTAGCCCTTTATGGGGGGTGCCTCGCCAGCCCTTTATGGGGGGTGCCTCGCCAGCCCTTCATGGGGGGTGCCTCGCCAGCCCTTCATATGGGTGCCAACCCTTCATGTGGGCTCGCTTGGCTGCTACTCCTCTTTTTTTCCGATCTCATCGATCAAGCTCTCGGGGCCGATTTCTTCTCGTAGGCGACGGCGCCGCAGCCAATTGGCTAAAATCAACAACACCAGCCCCGAGCCAATGGCCGGCAATCCCAGCGGGAGTTGCCACAGCCAATCCAGGTATGAGCTGACGCCATACAAGATGCATAGGTGCCCCGCCACCCGGACCTTCTCATCAGGATGACTCATGGCCCACCCTCCGGCCACTAAGCCTCCGATCAGCGCGCTCAACATCAGCCCCATCGCGATGAGCAATGACCGGGTACTGCCTGGCCAGTGCAACAGCCGCAGCAGCAACCCCACCACAAAAACGATGAAGGCCAGCAGGCGGATGTAGGGGAGAATGCGTCGTAGGGTATTCATGTATCTAAATGAAGACTGATGATACGGAAAGTCAGGGGCAAGGGCAAATCTGGCGATTTTATGATAAAACTTTTCTCGATTTGAGAGTGAAAAAGCCCTTGGCTTCCAGCTGAATCCGCCAACCTACTGATAATCAGCTATACCATTGATCGCCACTCGCGTGGCAGGGTAATTGATCAGTTGCGCAGCGTCAAATAAGCTGATTCTATCATGTTCACCCAGCTACGTATCTTGGGGATGACCCTCCTGCTCTTTTTGGGTTGGCGTCTTACCTTGGCCCAGTTCACGCCGATCACCCTGCCTCTGCAAAACAGCCCGATCGATGAGGTCTATCTGGGCCTCGATGATGGGAGTGTCCCGCTGTTTTGGACCCGCGCCTGGGACTATGGCCAGGGCAAAATCTATGCGCCCAACCATGTGCTATCCATGGGAGGGCCTGTACCTGACAGCGCCATGATTGCCTTTGTGGATACCGTCGGCGGGCGAATGCCAGGGCACGCCTACATCGAGAGCCACATGGGCGTACCGTTTTGGAAAGCCAGCACCGATAGCACCTACTTCACCTTTCCGGGCGAGACGGATACCTTTGCCATTGCTTCGGGGGCCTATGGCTTTTTCCGGCTGCACCACAGCCTGATGTACCTCTATGGCAATCCCTATGATCCTTCTACCAAATATCGGGCGATCAGCGATACTCTACAGCCTCGCACCGCGCGGGTGAGGGGTCAGTTGGATGGAAGCCATACGGGCAGCATCGGCCCCATCGCCGACCCCTTTCTACAACCCGCCTCCAACGCAGGGCAAGACTTTGGCGATGGAAACCCCCTGCCCGCTACCACCCTGAAGGGCGATGCCTTTCCCTCGGTGCGATGGACGATGTTTTCTCTGATGTTTGTGCAGGACGAAGGGACCATCCCTTTTTATTGGCCGGGCGTAGCCACAGGCGACTACAGCAACATGGGCACCGATGGCCCCCATTTCGCCCTCAACATCTGGCAGACCAAGGGCAAGTTTAGTGGCACGGTGCCGCTGAGCCTCAAGTGGCGCGGGCAGCAATTGATCATGATCGTACAGGATCCCTCAGGTACACCCCTCATCAATCCAGTCTTGCTGGGCCCCAACGCTGTTTCGGGCTTTACCGATTCGCTCAGCAGCTATGCCAATACCTGGGTCGATTTCCTGGTCCGCACCAAGCCGGGCTACGTGAGTGGTGGCGATCGTCCTGGGGTACAGATTTACTTCAAAAAATCGGACGAAACGAACTGGCACCTCCTCTACGACTACGAGGGCGATCTGCTGTCTGAGATCGAACCCAATGCCCTGGCGCTGCAAAGCCAGTACGGCATTCCCTCTCGCTACCTGGGGCTGTGCAACGGCGGCATCTATCCTTCCAGCCGCTTCAGCCACAACCTGCTGCGCAATTACTGGACGCCCTTCCGCCTGGCCCATCCCGATCAGGCTTTCATCAAGATCCGGCACAGCGAGTATTTTTTTGCTGAATATGCCGAGGGGCAAGAACCCGCCAATGCCACCATTTTCTCGCTGGCCAATGCGGCTATGCCCCCCCTTGGTCAGAGTGCCCCCGGTTCGCTGCCGGTGGAGTATCTCAGCTTTGAGGCAGTCTCACAGGGCAGCACCGTAGCGCTCAACTGGGTTACCGCCCGCGAAGCCAACCACCACTACTTCTTGGTGCAGCGCAGCCAGGATGGGCGCAACTGGACCTCCCTGCAACAAGTGCAGGGAGCTGGTAGCAGCGACGGCGCGCGCCACTATCAGTTTACCGACCAAGCCCCGCAACCGGGTGAGAATCTCTACCGTCTGCAGCAGGTAGATCTCGATGGTACCGCCTCCTTCTCGCCCATTCGGCAGGTGCGCGTGGAAGCAGCCGAGACGTTCCCGCTCAAGCTATACCCCAACCCTATCCAATCAGGCGAACGACTCACCCTGGAAGTCCCCTCTTCACGCGAGCGGCTGCCCCTGCGGATCAGGATCTTGGATACGCAGGGAAGAGAGCTTTTTACCCAAACCATTGCACCTGAGGCGCAGAGGCAATCGCCGATTAGCATTCGGCTTTCTCCTCAGTGGGCCGCAGGTCTTTACCTGGTCTTGATGCAGCAAGGGACTCGGCGCAGCTTTCAGAAGTTGCGGATCGATTGAGTAAGGAGTGAAAGGCAGGGCGCTTGCTTTTTTCCCCAATCTACTACATTGATACCTTACCTTTCTAGAATCAAAAAGCCCATGCTACTGGACATGAGCCTTTGACGCGTTCGTTTTTTGGACAAGATGGACAAGATGGGACAAGATGGGACAAGATGGGACAAGATGAACAAGATAGCTTTCAGGTGCTTATGATCCTGTGAATCTTGAAATTCTGTCTGAATGGATGATGTCCAGTAGTCTGAAAAAAGCCACTTCTTAAAACACAAGTTGTTCATTGTCGAGCTCTTGAAAAAAAGCAGCCTTCCAAATTTGACTCGAAGTAAGGGATAAAACGATTTTAAGTATTAAAAATGGGCTCTAGGCTATTAAGACCGCCTACTCAACCCAGTTTTGATCAGAAGTCCTAAAATCATTCCAGAAAGGTGAGTACCAACTTCGAACTTGTTCCACTAGTTGAGCACAATAATTATATCGTAATGACTTTTTTATAACACACCAGACAAAAGGTATCCCTCCCTTAGGGCTGCCGTTTTGCTTGTTAGGGGTAGCCGTTGTGCAATCCCCTCTGAATCCGTAGCTTTGCCGCATGGCTCAGAAACCCTCTACGCCCAAAGGCACCCGCGATTTTTTGCCAGAAGTGATGCTCAAGCGCGAGCGGATCTTCAACACCATCCGGCGCGTGTTTCGCAAGTATGGCTACTCGCCTATCGAAACCCCTTCGATGGAGACCCTCGATACCCTCACCGGTAAATACGGCGAGGAAGGCGACCGCCTGATTTTCAAGATCCTCAACTCTGGCGATTTCTTCCACAAGCGCGGCAAGCAGGTCGTACATCCTGAGGACATGGCCAAGGGCGAGAGCCATTTTGCCAGCCTGATCACCGAAAAGGCCCTGCGCTACGACCTCACCGTGCCCTTTGCCCGCTTTGTGGTGCAGCACCAAAATGAGCTGGCCTTCCCCTTCAAGCGCTACCAAATCCAGCCCGTATGGCGCGCCGACCGCCCCCAAAAGGGCCGCTACCGGGAGTTTTACCAATGCGATGCCGACGTGGTGGGCAGCGACTCGTTGCTCTTCGAAACCGAATTCGTGGCCATCTTTGACGAGGTGCTCAGCGATCTGGGCCTGCCGGGCTTTAGCATCAAGCTCAACAATCGCAAGATCCTATCCGGCTATGCTGAGGTGATCGGGCAGCCCGACAAATTCACCAGCCTCTGCGTGGCCATCGACAAGCTCGACAAAATCGGCACCGACGGGGTGCGCCAGGAACTACTGGGCCGCGAGGTGCCCGACGCCGCCATCGATCAGTTGTTTGAGCTGATCACCTTCGAGGGCAGCAACGAAGCAAAGATCAGCTACCTGACCGAGCGATTGGCCACCTCGGGCGAGGGGCTAAAAGGCGTGGCCGAAATGCAGGAAGTACTGACCA
This sequence comes from uncultured Bacteroidia bacterium, assembly GCA_964449365.1. GTDB lineage: Bacteria > Bacteroidota > Bacteroidia > J057 > J057 > CAYVAP01. Next base: position 746 of record CAYVAP010000131.1, on the reverse strand, counting down.
CGCTCTCGCACTTCAGCCTCCGTACCGCCACGGTGGATTTTGACCTGCAACTGGCCCGCGGGCTGGACTACTACACCGGCACCATCTACGAGGTCAAGGCCCACGAGGTAGAGATGGGCTCCATTTGCGGCGGGGGTCGCTACGCCGACCTGACGGGGGTATTTGGCATGCCGGGCCTCAGCGGGGTGGGCATCAGCTTTGGGGCCGAGCGCATCTACGACGTGATGGAAGCCCTCGAGCTCTTCGACAATGCCCGCGCCAGCGCCACCCAGGTGCTGCTGATCAATTTTGGCCCCGATACCTACGGCGCTTGCCTCGATACGCTCTCTCGCCTGCGCGATGCGGGCATCCCCGCTGAGCTGTATCCCGAAAAAGCCAAGCTCAAAAAGCAGTTTGCCTACGCCGACCGCCTGGCCATTCCCTACACGCTGCTCATCGGCACCGAAGAAATGGCCAAAGGCACTTATCAACTCAAGGACATGCGCAGCGGCGAGCAGAAAGAAGTGGGGTCAGAGGAGCTGTTTTCGACCTTTGACCTTTGACCTCACCTGTTATGAACGGTCAGGGGGTATCAGGGTATAAGTAGGCTGTACAAAATGCGGGGTTTCTGGAAAAAAACTACGCTACCTTTGGGGACTGTTCCGGGCCACCCAAGCGTGGTGCGGATTTGCAATCCGCCCAGAAGCCACTGGCTACAACGCTCATCTTCACGCCCTTCCAAGTATCTAACATGTGGCACCCTTCAT